>JBBQHY010000124.1:0-6870 GCA_038324415.1 Pseudanabaenales cyanobacterium
TAATTTTAAGACAGTTGTTTTACCGCTCCCACTTCGCCCCAATAAGGTTAGGACTTCTCCTTCTTGAATTCTAATATTTAATCGGCTGAGTATATTTCGGTGATTAATATCAAAGCTAACATCACTAAATTCGACACTAACTTTTTGTGATTCAAACATATTCGCTAGAGAGCAAAATTGAGTAATACAGTAGCACGAGATTAAGTCGAAATAAATAACCCCTATGCTTGCAGCTGCCGTGTACACACAAGTCCCCTTTAAGCTGATTCGAGATATTTTTGGATTTTGAAACCTCTATTTCTCGTTCATCACTCTCAATAAGCTTGAATTATTGAGAGTAAGCTTAAATCTTGAAAGCCTTGTATAGCGAGAGTCTTTAGACTTGTGTGCATAGCTTTTTAACTTGTGTGTACACCGTAGGCTGCTTGCAGCGGGGTATCGAACTCAAAAGAGATTTAGTTGACTATTGGAATGTAATTCTAAATATTCTCTTCCTTGCGCCTCTACATATTTTTTTATCATTCTTTCATTCCCATGTTTACCAACTTTACTTGCGTAGTAGCCATCACTCCAAAATTCTCCTCCCCATAGCTTTTTCTTTACTTCGGGGCATCTCTTAAATATTTCCCTTGATGTCAGGCTCTTTATCATAATTACTATTTTTGTCACGCTGTACGTGGGTATCGACTGAACTAGATAATACACATGATCTTTATCAACTCCTATTTCCAAGAACTTTATTTCATATCGTTTTTCGATCTATATACATACTTCTTTTAGCACTTGATCTACTTTTCCATCAAACACTGCTTTTCGATACTTTGCTGGAAATACGAGATGGTATACTTCCTTCCCACCATAGAAATATACAAAGTTTAAATGGGGTTAAGGGGCAAAGCCCCTTCGTGGAGGCTTTGCCCCTTAACCCCCAAAAGACTAATCTTTGACTGGGTAGGGAGTATCAAGACTGTGACATTATGTTTTTATGGACATACTCGCTCATTCTCAAATACTAATTCAAAGCCGCCCCTTGGGGCGGGGAATTTACCCAACGAGATTAAAAATAAATCAAGATTAGGGTACGCAATCGGTTAAATCACCTTTGCTCGTGAAATGAATGGTACTCGCAATTGCAGAAAGTCGTCAAAGAAAGTAATTTGCGATGCTCAACCCTCTGCTAACTCGATTATGGAATTGATAGCTATAATGTCTAGGTAATAAACTAGCTAAGATTTATGAATTGTTTCTTGAGTGTGGCGATCGCCCTAGTATTAGTCTTAAATCTCTCCATACCAAATAATTTTCCCCATAATTTCCTAGATAGTGCAGCTATAGCGGCGATCGCTCCTCAAAATCTCCAAATAATGTCATTAATCCCAACTCAACTCAAGACCGAACTCCAAGCTTTAAAGCCCTCATCCCTTGATGCCAAATTAACGGAAGGCGTGACTAAAACCGTCCTCAAAAATGGCTTAACAGTACTCACCAAAGAAATTAATACTGTCCCTGTTGTCACTGTACAGGTTTGGTATCGAGTCGGTTCTCGCAACGAAAAGCCTGGAATTACTGGTATTTCCCACCAGCTAGAACATTTAATGTTTAAGGGTACAAAAGAACGTCCCATTCAATTTGGCAGATTATTTAGTGCCCTAGGTAGTAGCTCCAATGCTTTTACTAGCTATGACATGACCGCTTATTTTGGTACTGTAGGCACCGATAAGCTGGACTCCTTATTAACTTTAGAAGCCGATCGCATGGTGAATACCGTAGCAGGGGAAGCTGAACTCAAAAGTGAACGCACCGTTGTCCTCTCTGAGTTAGATGGCGGTAATAATAATCCGAGTACTCGCCTCTATCGGCAGGTAATGGCGGCAGCGTTTCCTAAAACTAGCTATGGCGCACCTGTAATCGGGTATAGAACTGATGTGGTCGGATTTTCTGCCGATCAAGTTCAGAAGTATTACCAAACCTATTATCGTCCTGATAATGCCACCTTAGTCGTAGTAGGCAATTTCGACACGAAAGAACTACTTAAGAAAATCGAGAATATTTTTGGGAGCATTCAAGCTCCACCTGTACCCAAATTTATTGAAGCTGAAGCCACCTATACCCCACCCGCTTTTAAAGGCAATCCCATCCTCCTCAAAGAGCCTGGCAGTGTAGCATTTTTACAAGCGGTCTATCCTACCCTCCCGCCCATTGGACATCCTGACATCGCGGCAATTGACGTTATGGATACAGTTTTAACCGCAGGGCGCAATTCACGGTTATATCAAACTCTGGAACAAACTGGTTTAGTTAGTAACTCTGGGGGTAATGCCTCAACCATGATCGATCCTGGTTGGTATATTTTTAGTGCCACTGCTGCCCAAGGTAAATCCCTCGAAGAGATAGATAAAGCAATTTTAGCGGAAGTTACTAAATTACAAACAGGAGGAATTACCCAAGCAGAGCTAAGTCGTGCCCAAACTCAACTGCAAACCAGTTATATCTTAGGAAATAGAGATGTGAGTTCCCAAGCTAATCAGTTGGGCTATAACCAAACCGTAGCATTAGATTATAAATATAGCGATCGCTACTTAGCAGATGTAAAAAAGGTCACAGTGGCGGATGTACAAAGAGTAGCAAAGCAATACCTAAATCCTGAAAAGCGAATTGTCGGATTTTTTGAACCCACAACTATTGTCGAAACTGCAAACACAGGAAATGCGACTAGCACTTTAACTAGCTATACCTCTGGTGCACCCGTTGATCCCTCTGAGGTCGCTAAGTATTTACCTAAAGATGCCACCACGACTACTACAGCTAATCGCACCCCTGATAAACCTGAAAAGATTAAATTTGGTAATGGCTTGACTGTACTGTTGCAAAGCGATCACAGCAGCCCGACGGTAACTTTAGTAGGTGAAATCAAAGCTGGCACTGGGTTTGACAATGAATCTAAAGCGGGATTATCAAGTTTAACTGCTCAAAATCTCTTAAGTGGTACTAAAACTAAAAATGCCTTGGCGATCGCTTCTACCTTTGAAGATCGGGGCACTAGTCTAGGCTTTTCTGCCAGTCGTGAAGGAGTAAATTTATCCTCAGTATTTTTGGCAGCGGATTTACCAGTAATTATTGAGCAGTTGGGAGATGTCCTACAAAATTCTACATTCCCTGAAAATGAATTAGAACTCAGCCTCAAACGCAATTTAATCGGTCTTAAATCAGAATTGGACAGCCCAGGAAGTTTGGCAAGACGGAGTTTCCAACAAAAACTTTTCCCAAAAGGACATCCCTATTACGCGATGCGGACTGAGGCAAGTTTGAAAGCGATCGCTCGTCAAGATGTCCTGAATTTTTATAAGACCTACTACCGACCTGACAACATTACTTTGACTTTATTGGGAGATTTTGATCCCAAGGTTGTGAAAGAGTTATTGGTTAAGGAATTTGGTAACTGGAAATCTGAAGGTAAGCCTAAGAAACTAGAATATCCATCTGTGCCTAAGCCCAAATCTGAAACTGCCCAACTTACCCTTAATGGTAAAACCCAAGCGGTGACTTTAATTGGACATCCTAGTATTCAACGTAGCGATCGCCGCTATTATCCTGCGCTGTTATTAAACCAAGTTTTAGGTGGAGATACCCTTTCCAGTCGTCTAGGCACCGAACTTCGCGATCGCCAAGGATTGACCTACGGGGTTTATAGCTATTTTCAAGCGGGACAAGGGGCGGGACAATTTGTAATTCAAATGCAGACTAACCCTAAAGATACCCAACGGGCGATCGCTGCGACTCTAGAAATTCTGAAATCATTTCAGGCTAAGGGCATTACCCAATCTGAACTTACTGCCGCCAAAGCCAGTTTGATTAATAGTTTCCCTGTGGATATCTCTAAACCTGAGAGTGTAGCTAGTTCCGTTTTAAGTGATGAGGTCTTCGGCTTACCTGTGGGTGACTTTTATCAGTTCCCCAATAAAGTTAAAGCTGTAACTTTAGATGAGGTAAATGCGGCGGCTAGAGAACTTCTATATCTAAATAACTTAGTAATAATTACAGCTACACCTCCTTTAAATTAATGTTTGGCTCACCGACTTGGATGCCGTAAATCCTCTCAACCTCATGATTTGATCTCCTTTTTTGAGGTGGTCAGACCGCAGAAATAATAGTTTCCAGAGGTTTCAGGGATCTCGGATGCTATTGCTAATTTTAGGGCTGGGACATGTTTAAACTAATTGGTAAAACCTATTTGTTATATCATTACAAGGATATCAATCACACCCTGCGTAAGCACTAGGCAGATAATCGAGAGGATCATATATGAAATGGGTCAGTGGCATTTCAACTAAAGTTTCCCTAGAAGCGGCAGTTACAGAAGTTGCTCAAAAAGTCCTAGAGGGATTGGAGGGGCGATCGCCTGATTTTGGCATAGTATTCATCTCTAATACCTTTGCCAGTGAATATCCTCGGTTAATGCCGTTGCTGGCTGAAAATATTGAAATTAAGCATTTAATTGGTTGCTCTGGGGGCGGCATTGTTGGTGATGGGCAGGAATTAGAAGATGTACCTGCTCTATCTTTGATGGTAGGCAATATTCCCAATGCTGGAATTAAAACTTTCCACATTGTTGACGATCAGTTGCCCGACTTGGATAGTTCTCCCGATCGATGGCAAGAATTAATTGGGGTTAGTGCCTATGAAGAAGAACCAAATTTTATAATCCTAGCCGATCCATTTTCCTTTGCTGTCAGTGATTTTTTGCGAGGACTAGATTTTGCCTATCCTCAGGCGGTTAAAGTGGGAGGAATGGCTAGTAGCGGAGGCGTTGGGGCGAATGCTTTATTTTGTAGCTTAGAGGCGGGTAAGTACAATATTTATCGGAATGGGGCGATCGGTGCGGCAATTTGGGGTGATGTCGTGATTGATGCGGTGGTGGCTCAGGGATGCCGTCCGATTGGTAAGCCTTTACAAATATCGGAATGCGATCGCAATATTATTATTTCCCTTGAAGACCAGTCGCCTTTGGTGGCATTGCAGAATATTGTTAACGATCTATGTGAAAGCGATCGGGATTTGGCGCAGCACTCTTTGTTTGTGGGCGTGGTCATGAATGAGTTTAAGCCGATGCTTGAACAGGGAGATTTTCTAATTAGGAATATTATTGGCGTCGATCCCAGAAGTGGGGCGATCGCCATTGCCGATAGAATGCGTCCTGGACAAAGAATTCAATTACATTTACGGGATAGTAAAGCCTCGGCGGAAGATTTAGAAGATGCTCTAATTCGCTACAAAAAAGATCATGAGGTCGATCATGCTTGTGCCGCCTTGATGTTTGCCTGTATGGGCAGGGGAGAAAAGCTCTATGGAAAAAATGGCTTTGATTCTAATTTATTCCGTACCTATGTTGGTACAGTGCCAATCAGTGGATTTTTCTGTGGTGGCGAAATTGGTCCCGTGGGTGGTACAACTTTTGTCCATGGCTATACTTCTTCCTTTGGGATTTTTAGGGACAGGGGTTGATAAATATCTTTAGGTATATGAACGTATGCAGTTTTGTATTCTGCTATCAGAGGTATGGGAATCTTGAAAGTTATAATGGACGGTAATTTCTAAAGCTATCTACTCCTTTCCCAGTCAAAGATTAGTCTTTTGGGGGTGTGGGGGCTGCGCCCCCACGAAGGGGCTTTGCCCCTTAACCCCATTTAAACTGTGTATATTTCTATGGTGGAAAGGGAGTATGACTAATTTACTTCAGAGAGCGATCGCCGAGCTGAAAATTTCGCCATCGAATGAACAAGTTGAGATTGACAAGATTATTCTAAAAGAAATTGAAGACGAGCAACGGGGGGATAAAACATTCTCTGCTTCGGCAGATATTCTCGCAAAACTTGCGAACATAGCAATGATTGAGTACGAAGAAGGTAAAACTGAAGAGCTTGATATTTCTGAAGTTGAGATAAGATAGACCCAGTTTACATAACTCAAATATCATGCAGGCTATCCCCAACCCCCTCAGACGCTTTCCACCCTTGGATCGGCTGTGGCAGAGGATCGAATCTCAACCCGTAGCTGAAACTGAAGAGTCGATACCTTTACGCATATTAGTACAGGTTTTAGTATTTATTGGAATTGCGGCTAGTGATGTGGCGGCGGGAACTAATAATAGTGTGTGGGGCATTCCTTTAAGTGCGATCGGTGGTACGTGGGGTTGGTATGCCCGTCGGCGGAAAAATGTGATGGTTAAGTTTGCGATCGCCCTCGCCATGATTGCAATGTTGGTAGTATTTCTTGGGAAAATAGTTGCCCAAACTGAAGATACGAAACTCTTACTAGCGGGCTTATTAATTCAGCTTCAGGTCTTACACAGCTTTGATTTGCCTCGGCGTAAAGATTTGGGTTATTCCACAATTATTGGTTTAATTTTGTTAGGGGTAGCAGGAACTCTAAGCCAGACTACGATCTTTGGAGTCTGGTTATTGGCATTTTTGGCGATCGCTCTTCCAGTTCTAGTCCTAGATTATCGATCGCGGTTAGGATTATCCAAACAAAGTCTAAAAATTAGTCAAGCAGGCGGGATTCCCTTGCGATCGCTCCTCGGATTCTTGGCTTTAGTTCTAGTGATGGGTTTAACGATTTTTACCCTGCTACCAAGATTGCCAGGATTTCAATTACGGAATTTTCCTGTTAGCACCAATTTAAGCGTTCAACGCCAGATCCCTGCGGGTGGAATTATTACACGTAATCAAGCTAATACCACAGCTAATCAAACCAATGGCGTAACTAGTGGGAATGGCACTGGAACTGCCGATCAAACTGGTACGGGTAAAGGGGAACAACCATTACTTCCGCCCTTATTTGCTCCAGAAATTGATTTAGTGAATTCGCAGT
>JBBQHY010000125.1:0-6847 GCA_038324415.1 Pseudanabaenales cyanobacterium
TTATGGGGCAAAGCCCCTTCGTGGGGGCGCAGCCCCCACACCCCCAAAAGACTAAGTCTTTGACTGGGAAGGGAGTAAAATCACTTAAAAATGTCTGGCAAGCTTTTGATTATTAGGCTTAACCTGCTCTTATCGACAACAGGCTATATTAGATGCAAAAATTAAGGTTATTTGTAATGGTATTTACGCGTACAGGACTAGGTATTATAAATATTCTCAAAATAGAGTCAATAGTATTTCTGGCAAGCCTATTAACTTTTGCGATCGTAAATTTTGGGTTAGAGCCTAGTTTTGTTAAAGCTAATCAATTACAGGATCAAGCAGACGAAATCAAGAAAGTTGCACCTAACTTTAATCTAGCTCTTAGCAAATCACAAAACTGGTCTGAACTAGCCTCAAATTGGTTAGAAAGTGGTTCGTCATTTAAGTATTTCAAAGTAACAAATGCTCAAGATATTAAAGCTCTATCTCTAAAGTTTCAAAAAATTCAAAAGGATTTTAACTTAAGTTTCAAAGAGGTTAAGTCTTCACCTGACAATCAGCTTAAATTTCTCATTGCTTTAGCTCCAAAGTTAAAGGGAGATCGGCGATTTATCAAAATGCACGAAGCGATCGCCTCTATCAGCCTTAAAGCAGATCAAATAGCACCATCAAATCAAAATCTAGGTATTTTATTCATATTCTTAACCTTAAGTATTAGCTATATTTATTTTATTAATCGTAAAAAAATATTGACTATTATTAAATATCAAGGAAGTAATTTAGCTCCAACTATACCTCTCAAAAGGACAGGTTCTGTACCAAATGAACTTACCCCAATCGAAGGTGTAGGGACTCTCGAATGGTTGCAAGAGTGGGAAGCTGTAAATTATGACTCTGGTTTTCGTGCCGAATCAAGAATTCCGACCCTACTTGATCAGGAAATCCCTGAAGAAGTTCAAACCCTAGCCAAAAAAGCGGCTGATGCAATTTTATCTACTTTGAAAATTGGCGATCAAAATTCTATATTTTTATGTGATGTGATTAATGAATATGTGCCAATGAATTTCAAAAATATAGCTTATTTTTATTATGACTTATTTTGTCAACTTAATGAAAAAATCGATATATATGATAGTCAAAACCATACTAAAAAAAAGTTAGTAGGAGTTGCATTAAGTAGCTCACTTTTAAAAATAGAGTTTCTAGAATTTGAATTAAGTTCCCAGAAGTTTAACTCTTCAACTACAACATTAAATCTTAACCCTTTTAATTTAAGCCTTGACGTGCAATTACTCCAAATATCAAGTTGGCTCATATTTTTAAGTCAAGAAATGTCTAATTTTACAATTATTAAATCTACGCCAGTTGTAAGTATAAATATAAATATTAATAGCGATCGCCCCCTGCGCCAAAAAATCACTAATTTACAAATTTCATTACAACAAATGCTACCTACTTTTACTCAGGATTTAAAAATAGAGAAGGCGCAGGAATTTTATCGAGCCTATAAATTACAGCGATCGCAGGATGAAAAAGTACAAAAGTTAATTCAAACGGCTAGAAAATTAGCAGCTAAAAAATGCGAAACATGGCACGTTGAACATCAAAACCAATCTAGTTATACCCGTGAACCTTCAGAATACTTAGCCCTTCAGCCCAATTTGTTTGATGCCTTCAATTACGAGATGATGAAGACAAAAAATATGAAGTTATCCCTAGAGAATGCCCAAAGTACCTTGATGAGTTATCGAAACTTCTTTGCACCTGCAGCTTTTTACGAAGTCTTAATGCAAGAGAAACTTGACCCCTAATCTAACCTTTTCATAATTAAGTGGTAGCTTCCCCATCTCGAACTACCTGTCTCATTAGCAATCACGATATAGGTGCCTGTATACTCCCTTCCCACCATAGAAATATAAACAGTTTAAATGGGGTTAAGGGGCGCAGCCCCTTAACCCCCAAAAGACTAATCTTTGACTGGGAAGGGAGTATGTTAATTAATGCTGAATTTTCTTAAGAGCTATCATTTCCCCATTATTCTCATTAAAAAATTCTCATTAATAAAATTATTTTCAACTATTAATAAACTCCTTTGAGCATTATTTTGCAAAAAAATTGGGGAAGTGATTTTCAGCAACCCCAACTAAATTATTTTTCCTTACCTTAATTTGAGAATTGAGGTTTTCCCACTAATTTGGGGCAGCCTCAGGAAACATACACTTATCGGAATCACAGCCTGCAGGTCCTGCTTCAGTAATTAGCCCAGTATCGTATTGTAAAAGAGCTTGGTAGAAGTCATCTACTTTGCGTCTGGTTTTTACATCTTGACTGAGGCGATCGTATTCCTGTTTAGTAATTGGCTCAAATGGCAGTCTAGGGAAGCTTTGGAGGTCATCAAACCTTGCTAGTAATGCCGCCGAAATATAACCCTCGTCATCCCGAATAGCTTCGTAAATCCGAGTTCCCAAGGCTTCAATTTCCCCTTCTCTTAGTTCAATCGTAGCACTGGTATTATGCTTGGTGTAGAACTTTTGGACTTGAAGATAGAAGTCCATTTGGGTTAGAGCTGTGAATTTACTAATATCAATTTGATCTGCTCCATTCATATCCGCCCAAGATACAGCTACAGGTATCTCTACCAGCCATTCTGTACAACTAGGATCAAACGGATCATTTAAGAGATTACCATGCTCATCTTTATCCGATTGAGAAGGAATGACACTGTAGCCAAAATCTATACAAGCTCGAGCGATCGCATCATTTTTCGCAAAGGTAATTCTTCTGATAAATCTCTGAGCTTTTGGTGGATGCCAACCAGGAGAGGCGCCTGTGAGTAAGCTTTTTGTCCCTGCGGGTTGACAGGTGGTACAGCGATTTGGACGTTTAATGCCGTGGCGATCGCAATATTCCCACACAACTCCATGGACAATTTCGCTCCAACGGGACAGATATTCCTTTTCTTTATCCTTAAATTCTAAGCCCCTCATGGTATCAGGACGACCTGCTTCCCACCAGAGCAGCCACTCCGTACCAAAAGCCTTGACAAAGAAGTCAAATAATCCTGTAAAAGATACACCGACAATTGGGTCTAGCTCTCGGCTATATTGATATCTCGGTTCTTGGAACTGATGATTGAGTAGAGCCGCTACTGATAATGCACCTGCGGTAAATGCTTCTTCTTGTTCTTTCTGATTATTTGGATCGAGTTGATTGAGATGAACTTCGGAAAGATTACAGTGGAAATTGGTACCAATTATTTCCCCGCAGTTGTGGGCAACTATGCCATTCGCATCAAATCTTGAAACATTTGGCACTGTACAGTCATAAACTGGCTCAATCCCATCAGGGCTAATTTCAGTAATAGTTGCAGTAAAACGTTCTCGATTCATTTGACGAACATAGTTATCTAAAGCTAATTGCAAACGTTCAGCTTTGTGGGGTTCTTGAAATCCTATTAATTTTGCGAAGTATTGTAGATTATCATTGGCAATAACCAATTCATGTTGTGCTTTACAGAAATAAGGCGCAAGTTGACGATCGCTATTTGGCAACATCCGTATTCCTGAAGCTCGGCGTTGTTGATAAACTGTCGAGATAATCCCTAATCTAGCTAACATCCTTTGAACTGTCTGTAAGGTCTGGAGATTACTTTGGGCTAATCTGACACTTATACTTTTATCTTGAGTTCCCTGAACACTACCATCAGCATCAAAAAATCCACGTAGGAAACCTCGATAGAATTCATAACTTGCCTCTTCAATGGACTTGGAAATATTCTTGTTTTGGGGAGCAATTTCAAATTTAGCAGCCAGACTAGCCAGTCCAGATGAATTGATAACTCTATGCTTTAACTGCTTGTGATAATGTCCAGCAAGATTTTCAGAAGAATAGTTTACCGTCTTTTCTAAAGTGGATACAGCGTACTCGGCCATCTCTTCACTTGTTTCTCCCCAATATCTTAAGCAAGCTGAATCACTCCATGCTGTATGAAAAAGACTGCCATCTCCAACTAAGCTGCCGATAAGCCAACCTTCTTCTAGAGTTCCTGCCCCAGCCCATGACTGAATTTCTCGGTGATTATGTAAGAGAATGCGATCGCCTACTTGCAAGTTTTTAGTTTCGACCCACTCTGAATATTGTTTTTTCTGAGTCTGAGCAGTAACTTTGAGAAGTTGATGATTATCAGTTAAACGGAGAGAAAATCCTTCCTTGGTCTCCACCTTAAGTACAGATTTAGTTCCAGTATAAAAGAAGCCTTCAGGAGTAGTGCTAAAAAGTTCTCCATTTACAAACATTCCAGTTTGCTGACCAATCAAGTCTTTAATCTGCCTTGCCCCATTTTCAGTATGTACCCAAGTATCAGCAGTCAAACATGGATTCAGACCGTATCTTTCGAGGCGATGTTGGAGTTCCTTTTCGGAAATGTTGGGTTCGGATTTTTTAATCCATTCTGCTCCTTGACCTTGTTCGTAGGCTCGGAGGAATTCGGTTTTTAATGCTTGGGAATTAATAATATCGGCATTAGAACGAGCGATCGCTTCACCAGCCCATTGAATAGCTCCTTCGCCTGAATAATATTGCTTGCGAACTGCATCTACACATTCATCTAAGGTTGGTTTTTGGTGAAATACCCTAGTATGATTTGCCATACGAAGCGCATCCCGTTCTGGATCGATGCTCCATTTACCTTCAGAATCTTGCTGCCAGAGGTTTTCTTTTGCGCCTGCAAAATCCAGATCGTTACTATCGGCTTGACGAATCCCCGCACTGCGTCTAATGTTTCCAGCAACAATACATACAGCCCCTTGATCGATGAGTAAACAGCACTCAATGGAATTTAGCTGACGACCGATCGCTTTATTTAGAATCTTGGCACATTTTTCGTACAGTCCTGATAATTTGATGGGATTTGCCACGCCACCAAAGCCTTTGAGCGGTTCGCCAGAAGATCGCACGTCACTGACATCAACAATTACTTCTACAATATCGGTAAATCGTTCATCCGTAGATAGTTCTAGGAGAGTTTGATAGGATTCCACCCAGCCTTGACGACTATCGCCGACGTAGATCCAAACTTGATTATTTACGATTTTGACTTCGGTGCTATCGCGTCTTAAATGTTCTGGAGTCGAGCCAATTTCCCCCTTTACTATGACCTTTAGCTGATTGCGGATTGGAGGAAGCTGGTTAATATATTTTGGTTCTAAAACTGCGCCTGTGCCACAACCCATCATTGCCAAATTCATCATCAAGCCGAAAGCTTGCCAATCGATCACATTTGTACTTGTGCAGTTATAACCACCAGAAAAATTTTCAGGTTTATCAATCCATTCGGTGCCACCTACCCACAGCCAACGTCCAGAGGTGAGGGACTTAATTTGGCGTTGCATCCGATCTATGAGTTCGACCTCGGATGGGATAAGCTTACCTAATTTTGCTAAGCCTGTGAGCGTACGATCGCATACTTCATCCCAACTTTCACGGCGATCGCCTATTTTGCGGCTATAGGTTCTAAAAAAGACAGAGTTCGCTGTTGGAGCAACTTCAGGAAATTGACTGAGGCGTTTTGTTAACTCTTGCACCATAAATTCAGATTTTAGTTTTACTTAAGTCATGAATATAGCACACTGTATATAGTGGTCAAGTAATTTTTATGGCAATTTAGACGCTACAGATATATGTACCGAATACTACTAAATTATCAATTTTATCGTCATTAGCTAAAAGGAAGGCTTTGACTTTGTAATCATTTAGAATTAATCTGCGACTCATTTTTCTCTTTTACTGCGATCGCTTGGTTCAGATGTAGAAGTTTTTCTAGTAAATCGTCATCATCGGTAAAACCGTATATTTGCATTACCAGTTTGTCGAGCTTGGCATGGAGCTTGTAGAGTTGGCTGGCGGGTTCGTGAAAGTATTCGTTATAGAGTTTGGTAATGCCCCATTGTTTGCTCTCCATCTGCTCGGTGCGATATTGATGGAGTTCTTGCATGGTGGAACGGATATGCTCCTCTAATGATGAAGGTGATGAAGGGTTTGGAAGATAGGTGGAAATGGTCTGTAGAGTTTGCTCTAGGTTATTGAAAATATCTGGATTGGAGAACCGAAGCACAGTTAGACCGTTTGATTGCATCCAGAGATTACGATCGCAATCACGTTCTTGTTGGGTTTGATGAATTTCTCCATTTACTTCAATTACTAATTTGGCTTCATGACAATAAAAATCGGCAATATATTGACCAATGTTGTGTTGCCGGCGAAATTTGGCATTGCAAAAGCGGCGATCGCGCAAACATTCCCACACGATCTTTTCCGCAGATATCTGACTCTGCCTTAACTCACGCGCTCGTTGTAAGAGGGCTTTTGGAATTCCCTCACCCCTGCTGACAGAGCCCTCACCCCTGCCCCTCTCCCAAGAGGAGAGGGGTTCTGAAGGGATTTCTGAAGTTCTTTCTTGCTCCCCTTCTTGCTCCCCATCGCCCAGAGGGAGAGGGGGCTGGGGGGTGAGGGCGGGAAAAGGGAATGTCTCAAAACAGGTTGTATTAGTGTATCGAGTTCTATCCTCTAATGTTGAACTTTGCGCTTTTACCCATAGACGATGTACTTTTGATGTCAAAATTCCTAATATATAGAAATCATCAGAAGCAATAACCTTAACTGAATTGTTTGGAAGTAAAGTTATTGCTGTGGGAAGAAAAATAAACCATTTAGCGTGAGCTGGGACAGCAAAATATAGTTCGAGCGAATCTATTGCGGTTCTTAAATTTGGTGCAACTTCCCCAAATTTCCACCAGTTTATTCTTCATGTATCTCGACGATTTTTATCTCTTTCTGGCTTAACAGTATTTTTTACATGTTCAAAAGG
>JBBQHY010000126.1:0-6838 GCA_038324415.1 Pseudanabaenales cyanobacterium
ATGGTAGTGGTTTGAAGAGGCAAGTGGTTTGGGATATTTGTTACAAGGCTTTAACTTTACCAGAACTCAAACTCCATGGAACAGGATTAGAAAGTAGAGATTTTATTCATGGGCAGGACATTGCTAAAGCTATTTATTTGATATCAAATAATAATTCATTACAATCAAATATTTTCAATTTAGCTAGTGGAAATGAGACTACTATTAGGGAGTTGTCAGAACTGATTTTATGGCATCTTAATAGTTCTATAAAAATTGAGTTTGATGGAGTTATTCCTATTGGAAATCCACTTAATTGGCGTGCAGACATTAGTCTCATAAATAGCATCGGATTTGTTCCAAATGTTTCCCTCGATGTCGGTATTAGTAGTTATACCCAATGGTGTTTAAGTGAGGTTAAACGATGAGAAATTCAATCAGAATTGGCATAATTCTGCAAACAGAAGGTGGTTGGATGGGAGGTGTAATTTATATCCAAAATCTGATCAAGGCATTGGCGGAATTACCACCTGAAACTCGATCGCAGATAGAATTATATCTGCTTACTAGTCCTCGTGTTGATCCTAATGTTTATGAAGAATTTAAGCCTTTAGTAAATACCGTAATTGTCGAGAATTTCTTAGGATTTAGTTTCCTAAATCGGGCAAGGTGGAAATTAAGTCGAAGTTTGCATTGGCTTAAAGACTCTAGATTAGTAAGTTTGGCAAATAAAAAAAAGCTAGATTTTATCTATCCTATTGAAGGCACTGCTAGTATTTCTTGGGATTTTAAATGTGCTTGGGCTAGTTGGGTTCCAGATTTTCAATACAAGTATCTTCCCCACTTGTTTTCACCCAAAAATCTAGCTGATCGCGATCGCATATTGGGAGAAATGGCAAACTTGTCCAAAAATATGGTTTTTAGTAGTCAAGTTTCTGCTAATGACTTTAAAAAATTCTGTCCTGAGTCTCGAGCACAGATTCATATCTTAAATTTTAGAACTATTCCGAAGCCCGATTGGTATATTGGCAATCCAGAATTAGTCCAACATAAATATAAGTTACCTGATCGCTTTTTTCTAGTGAGTAATCAATTTTGGCGGCATAAAAATCATAGGTTTGTGATTGAAGCTTTGACTATTCTTAAACAAAAAAATATTTATCCTGTTGTTGCTTGTACAGGCGAACTTTATGACCATCGATATCCTGAATATAGTAAGGAAATATTTAATTTAATTCATCAAGAAGGATTAGAAAGCCAATTTATAACCTTGGGATTGATTCCGCGACTTGATCAGATTCAACTCATGCGGCGATCGCTAGCTGTGATCCAGCCCTCACTATTTGAAGGTTGGAGTACAGTGGTCGAAGATGCTCGTTCACTAGGTAAGATGATAATTCTTTCTAATATTGGCGTGCATTTAGAACAAAATCCACCTAACGCCATCTTTTTTGCCTCAGATCGGGTTGAAGACTTAGTAGAAAAGATTGCAGACAGTTGGCATAATTTTGATCCTGGAGTTAATTTTATTTTAGAAACCGAAGCAAAAGAGCTTAATTACCATCAGTGCCAAACCTATGCTCAAGACTTTTTAAAAATTGTTGAGAATTCAATTAATCCTCCTACGATATAGGCATTTACTAAAGCAGCCCCAGATTAAATTTTTGAGATAGCTGGTGTTAAAAAACGGTTTTTATAATGTAGTAGGCGGAATCATCCGTATGGGGATCAACCTACTACTTGTACCTTTATTAATCCATGCTCTTGGAGTTGCAATGTACGGTTTATGGGTAGTGGTAGTAGCATTTCTCGGGTTGGCAGGACTGTTTGAATGTGGGGTACCTCTGACCACTACCGTATTTGGGGCAAAATACCTCGGAAATGGAGATAGTAATCAGCTTGCCAAGACTTTTACTCTAGGAGTTGCTATTTCGCTAATCTTCGGAATTTTATCAATTGGCTTCGTCTATTTTAATAGTGTTCAGGTTAATCTCTTTTTCCCCTATTTATTACCCGATCAAGTTCAAAATATTAGTAAAGCCCTGCAAGTAGGCGGAGTGCTTGTTTGTATTAGAATCATTCAACAAAACTTGGTGGGATGGCAACAGGCTTACCAAGAATATGCATTTTTAAATATTCTAGACACTATTCAAACCACTTTTAATAATTTGGGAATCTTGGCGATCGCCCAGAGTGGTGGAGAGTTAGTGGAAATGGTGATGTGGCAGATTGGGGTTAGTAGTTGCATGGTTTCTTGCCATATTTGGAATTGCTATAGGCTCATTAAAGTTGATAACTTATCTCCACTTTGGGATTTCAAGATGTTGAAAGAATTTCTGCATTTTAGTAGTATGTCGTGGCTCGGTTCCCTTGGGGGCAATCTATTTAGCCAAGCTGATAAGCTCATAGTTGGATCAATACTAGGGGCTAATACTGTAGCGATTTATAGTGTGATCACAACTATTTCAGTCCAAATTAATGCCCTTTCGGCTCTGCCTGTACAACCAATGGTGCCGACAATTAGTGGACTAATTCATCAAGAAAATGTGGATCATGAAACTTTAAAAGAGCAGATTAGACGAGGATTTGAGCTTAGTGTAATTGTGGCTTTTGGCATTGGTGCAGTCCTGATGACCCTTGCGCCTTTGGTGATGTTTATTTTAGTTCCTAGTCATACCAGTCAGGATGTATACGGTTTGCAATTAGGAATAGTTATGTATGTCAGCTATTCAATCAATGCTGTGGGATATTATATTTTGCTTGGTGTCGATGCGGTATCTACCTGTACTCTAATTCAGTCGATTGGAGCCATTGTTAGTATTATTAGCATCGGGATTGGTAGTATTCATTTTGGTCTCATGGGGGCGATCGCTGGGAATGGTGGATATGCCTTGATTATCTTTATGACGGTATTTGGCATGAAGTTTTTAAATATTCCATGGCGTGATTGGGCAGGATGGCTCAAGATTCCTGGAGCGTGGTTTATATGCTGTTGTTTAGTTGCAGTAGCACTTCCCAATAGCTTTAGTTTGAGAATTTTAGTGGCAATAGCGCAATCGGTTATTTTCTTGAATTTGTTAATAAGATCTCAAAAAATGGGCAAAGACCTATAATCACTTAAATAGGCAAAGCCTGATTTATATCACTAAATAATACGCTACCGTGAATGAATACCGAACCCGAATCTATACCCGAAATTTTATCTGAGATTCCACCTGAAACCAAGAATCCACCCTCTCCGCCGCCTAGTTATGTCAAGCTGGCAATGCGGAATATGGTTAAAAAGCGTGGCACTTCAATCTTTCACTTTTTTCTAACTAGTGCAGGGTTAATTGCGGTATTAGTTGGTTTAGCCGTAGTATTTCACTAGTGATCAGCGTCACGGCAATTGATTTACCTAATCACACCTATGACGCTAAAGATCTTTAATACTCAAGAAAATATCAAGAAAATATTAAAACTGTTTAAACTTTGACAATAACCTTAACTCCCAAATTAAATATTGAACTAAATTTGGTACTAAATCCAGCGATCACTGACCTAATATTGATTCCAGATCAAAAGTGGCAAGATTGGTTTCAAGTTTGGCTGAATCTTTTAACATCTAAGATCGAAATGACGGCAGCAGAATACGAGGTGTCCTTATTGCTCACGGGTGACGAAGAAATTCAAGCGTTAAACTCTCAATATCGGCATCAAGACAGTCCGACAGATGTATTAGCCTTTGCAGCCTTAGAGGCAGATATTCCGTCTTTAGGTATAGAAGATTTAGACATGGAAGATTTAGAGTCTGAACCAGTATATTTAGGCGATATTATCATTTCTATCCCTACGGCGATCTGTCAGGCTATGGAGCAAAAACATTCCACTGACTATGAGCTAATTTGGCTGGCAGCCCACGGCTTATTACATCTTTTAGGCTGGGATCACCCAGATGATCTAAGTTTAGAAGTGATGTTGGCAGAGCAAGAGTTACTAATTCAAGCGATCGCCATTCCAATCTAAAAAGAAAAACTTTAAAAGAATACCCCAAGAATTTTCGAGATACTGTCTATGTCCACTAATGTTTCTTCTGAAGCCTCATCGGAAAATAATATGAACTCTAAACTTCATGGACATTCTGCCCTAGATGCAAATACTGAAATTAGAAGCATCAAAGATCCATCAGAACGGAAGCAATCTTTACAGGTAGCAGCTAATCTATGGGCAAGCTTTAATTTTGCGTGGCAAGGCTTTTCCTACGCCTTTAACACTCAAAGAAATTTTCGCATCCATACCTTAATTGGCAGTGTTGCCATAACCTTAAGTCTTTATCTAAAATTGCCTGGCAGCGACTTAGCCGTGATTACGCTTACCAGTGGGGCAGTTTTAGCCATGGAATTAATAAATACTGCCCTCGAATCAGTGGTGGACTTAACCGTGGGGCAAACCTATGATCCCTTAGCAAAAATCGCCAAAGACTGTGCAGCAGCGGCAGTTTTAGTTTCGGCAGCGGTAGCTTTGGGTGTAGCATCGGTTTTACTACTACCACCCTTACTTATCCAAGTTCAAGAGCTTTCTTAATTTGCAAACAGTTAAGCTCTAAACTTCATACAGGTTCACGATGATCTCAGGATAGGATAGTATATAAAGCCTAATGTTTGTGAAGCTAAATGCCTGAATCTTGCCTCAACTTCGATGAACTACCCGATTCCCCAGAAGAAGCCTGCGGGGTTTTTGGGGTCTTTTCCCTCCAAGCAGAAAATGTTGCAAAACTTACCTACTTCGGATTGTACGCTCTTCAACACCGTGGACAAGAGTCGGCGGGGATCACTAGTTTTGAAGCAGATGGTACTACTCACACTCACAAAGACATGGGACTGGTGTCTCAAGTCTTTAACGAACAGAATCTAAACACCTTACCAGGATGTATTGCGATCGGGCATAACCGTTACTCCACCACTGGCTCTAGTAAAATTGCCAATGCCCAGCCTGTGGTTGTCTCAACTCGTCTCGGAGATTTAGCCCTTGCCCACAACGGGAATCTAGTTAATACCGAAATCCTCCGTAAGGAATTACTAGCAAACGGACATCAATTAAACTCTAGTTCAGATTCTGAGGGAATTGCCTTTGCGATCGCCGAAGCAGTTAATAATGGTCAAAACTGGATTGATGGGATCACGACTGCTTTACATAGATGTCAAGGAGCATTTAGCCTAGTAATTGGCACTAAGGACGGCATTATTGGGGCTAGAGATGGCTACGGTATCCGCCCTTTGGTAATTGGGCAAACTGAGGATGGGGGCTATGTACTTGCCTCTGAAACCTGTGGCTTAGATATTATCGGTGCCCAATATATTCGAGATGTGAATGCGGGGGAACTAGTGTGGATTGACAAGTCTGGTTTAACCTCTCATCAATGGCTAACGGAAGCAATCCCTAAGCTGTGCGTGTTTGAAATGATTTACTTTGCCCGACCAGATAGTGTTATGCACGGTGAAAGTTTATACAGCTACCGCATGCGCCTTGGGAAAAGCCTTGCTGTAGAATCTCCCGTAGAAGCAGACTTAGTAATTGGAGTCCCAGATTCAGGAATTCCAGCGGCGATCGGCTATTCCCAAATATCTGGGATTCCTTACGCTGAAGGCTTAATTAAAAATCGTTATGTGGGTCGCACCTTCATTCAGCCGACTCAGGCAATGCGTGAATCAGGAATTCGCATGAAGCTCAACCCTTTGAAAGATGTATTGGCAGGAAAACGGATAATCGTGATTGATGATTCGATCGTGCGAGGGACAACCAGCCGTAAACTCGTGCAGGCATTGCGGGATGCAGGAGCCAAGGAAGTACATATGCGAATTTCATCTCCGCCTGTTACCCATCCTTGTTTTTACGGCATTGATACTGACTCTCAAGATCATTTAATTGCCGCAACTAAATCCGTCGAAGCGATCGCTAAAATAATTAACGTAGACTCATTGGCATACCTAACCCATGAGAGTATGCTTAAGGAAACAAATATTAATACTGGCAATTTTTGCTCTGCCTGTTTTAGTGGTAATTATCCAATCCCCGTTCCCGATCAATTAAAGCGTGCCAAACTTATCCTTGAACCTCATCTTTAAACCGAAAACAAACCGAATTAAACTATGAGTAAAGTCTTATTTCATCTTGCTTTCCCTGTTCTTGATATTTCCAGTACCAAAGCTTTTTATGTCGATGGTTTGGGTTGTTTAGCAGGTAGGGAGTCACCTAATTCTTTAATTCTGAGTTTATATGGGCATCAACTAGTAGCCCATCTTGTGCCTGAACCATCCAGTCCTCAATCAGGGATTTATCCTCGTCATTTTGGCTTGGTTTTTCAATCTGAAAGTAACTGGTTAGCACTCTTGGAAAAAGTTCATGATAAAAGACTAAAATTTCATCAACAACCCAAAATCAGATTTGTAGATACCCCTTTAGAACATCGCACATTTTTTCTAACTGATCTTTCGGGTAATATCCTAGAATTTAAGCATTATAAGTTTGAGTCAGCTGTTTTTGGGGAAACTGCCTTTCATCAGGTAGGAGACTTAGCTTCAGCAGCTATCCCTACAGCAAACTATACCTATTAATCCATTAATTGATTAGATTAAGAGCTATTCCCTTCTTTGAGTCTTTGGCGTAGGGTTGAAATTTTTTCTTGAGCTGACGCTGGCGGGCAGAACCACCTTTACCCTTAGAGTTTCGCCCTTCATTACGGGGAGACTCCCACCTTTTTAGTTGTTGAGCCATAATTATAGAAATAGCCGTAGAACCCAACGGTTTTAACCGTGGGATATAAGGCGGTGAGCGAGAGCGAACAATCTACTTAGCGGATCGCAGATACCCTTACAAGAAA
>JBBQHY010000127.1:0-6833 GCA_038324415.1 Pseudanabaenales cyanobacterium
CTTCAATTAACTTAACCTCAGCTTCTGAGCCAGCCAAGATTTTTAGTTGAGCATCTAAGCCACTCTCCTTCGCAGTAAGCTGAGCTAATTCTCCAGTAAGTGAATCAATTTGAGATTGGAGGAAAAGATATATACCTCCAACAATGGCAATGGCTACTAAAGCTACCGCACCTCCACCTATTAGGAACTGGGTATCTGCAATTGGGGCTCTTGCTCCTAATTCTTGAGTTCCAGGTTCTCGATCTTTTAGAAAATTTATATCTAGGTTATACATAAATTAAGTTTCCCTCACACTTAGACCCAATACAATTGACATCCCCATCCGATCTTGTCTAGAAATTTCAACATCACTACTGATTGATAATGATTCAATAGGATCTACTTGAGAAGCAGCAATTCCTAACCTTTGGCTAAAGAACTCACTAAGTTCGCCAATACAGGCTCCTGGTCCAACGATTAACAACTGAATTACATCAGAGCCAGCGTTTTGACTGGTATGAAAGTCTATAGAGCGTCTTAATTCGTCCGCTAAATCTCCTAAAACTCTAAAAATAGCAGCGTCCCCAGGACTACTGCCCTGACCTGATAAACCTACAGTGTCAGAGTTTTGAAAAGGTACACTCATAGCAGCAAGCATATCCATATCCGTATTACGTCTTGGAGGTAGATTAATGGCTCGAAGCTGAGCGTTTTGAATTTGAGCACTACCGATCGCTACAGTTCGAGAAAATTGCGGAACTCCATCTACAGCGATCGTAATTTCTGTGGACTCATATTCAATATCTACAATTGCAACTGCCTCTGCTGCCGAGGCAAACCCTGATAGCCGATCCTTTAGAGTTCTGATAAGGGCAAAACTAGTAACCTCTATAATTTCCGTGCTAAGTTCAGCTGTTTGCATGGCTTGGAGGTACATATCTGTGACCTCCCTTGGGGTTGCAACCATTAAAATCTCTAACCTTTCTACTCCGTCATCGTCAAGGGTTGTTCCCAGCTTTTGATAATCAACGTCAGCATCTTCGCGAGGAAATGGTAGATAGAGGCTGGCTTCTTGGTTAAGAACCATTTCTCTTAACTCTGATTCAGAAATTTCTGCTGGCAGCTTTATTAACCTACTTACAGTTTCCCTTCCAGGTATAGCTGTAATGACCTTTTTTTCCTTAATCTTCTTTTCAGCCATCAAGGCTCTAATGATCTCACCTAATGCTACTGGATCGTTTATACGCCCCTCTTCGACTATACCCTCTGGGAGAACATAGCTGGCATGATTCACTAGCTTAAACCCACTTTTTCCCTTACGACGTATTTGGGCGATATTGACTTTTTCGGAGTTGATTTCAATACCAACACCCTGAGTTTTCCCACTAAAGAGCTTTCCGAGATTACCAAAACTTAACTGAGATAACATAAGTTTTTAGATATTTACACTTTGACTCACACCATTAGAATTGTAAAATATTTAAGTTAAAGGCTAAATCTACTCAGTTTGGTTAGAACTGCATCTAATTTAACTATCTGAATAAGTATTTTGTTTCAATCCCAAATTACACACAATGATATTACACGATTTGCATTTTAGTGAATAAAAGTTTTTATAAATAAGCAATTCAAAGAAAAGTTAACACCTTAATTTACTCAAAATACTAAAAACCATAACGGGGCTTCGCCCTACGACCCTTTTTTATTATTTAGTATACTTATGCTTACCTAACTTAATTTATTTTCTTTATCAGTTTTAAATTATTCCAAACCAAGTTAAGTATTTGCTGATAATATGCTCGCTATAAAATAATGAGAAAGTGGCAGCGATCGCCAGGAATGGACCAAAAGGGAAGGGTTTAGATTTTCCAGAATTCATTAATTTAATTATGAAGACGCCGATCAAAGCTCCAAGCACAGATGCTATTAAAACGGTTATTAATAATCCTTGCCAACCTAGCCAAGCTCCGATCATTGCTGCAAGTTTGGCATCCCCTGCACCCATGGCTTCTTTTTCTAATAACCAAGATCCTAAGATTCTGATTAGATCTATTAACCAAATTCCTACAACCGCACCCAAAAAGCTAGTAATAAGTTGGCTAAAAAGTAGTGGCAAAGGATTTAATTGAGACTGTGAGCTAAAAGCAAGGCAAAGACGATAGCCAATTCCCAGAATTAGTCCCCATTGTGTCAGGGAATTGGGTAAGGTCATTGTGTCAATATCGATCGCTGACAGGGCAATTAAAAAGCTTAAAAATATGCAGTAGCCAATGATTACCACCAAGGGTTGCCCAATAAAGTTGACTATTACAAGCCAAAAGGTAAAAGCTGTCAGGCTTTCAATGAGTGGGTAGCGTGCTGCAACTTTTTGATGACAATATCGACATTTTCCTTTGATTAAAAACCAACCGATAATGGGAATGTTATCTAAAGGGCTGAGTCGGTTAAGACAATTTGAACATCTTGAGGGAGGGTAAAGTATAGAAAGTCCTGCGGGTAGTCTATATATGACCACATTTAGAAAGCTGCCGATGCAGGCACCAAAAATTACTGCTATTACTTGAAATATTAAACTCTCAAACATTTAGCCTTAAAGTATTAAATCCTGCTTACTCTCTTCCTACTATAAGAATATTAGTACTTATGCATTCAAATTTATGAAAACTTAGTGGGAGGGAGTTTGAGGGCGATGCCCTCAATTAGGGCTGTGCCCCAAATCCCTTTAATTATAGGTTTTCTTTTTATGCTGCGTAAGTCCTAAATATAAGTAACCTAAATAGGGTTAAGGGGTGAAACCCCGACCCAGGGGCGCAGTCCCCCAAACCCCCTAACAATAGTAATCTTAAATTAACTAGGATGGCTCTAAATATAAACATCTAAATCTCATGGTAAAAAGCACTCAAGCTAAATATCGAATACTAGGATTAGTCGGGCGGGGACAGTTTGGTCGAGTCTATTGTGCCCGCGATCGCTTGTCTAAAAATAAGTTAGTAGCCTTGAAGGATCTCGAGCAAAGAAGATTACCTACTAATCAATTTCTACGAGAATTAAGATTTTTGATTTCTTTGCGACATATCAATATTGTTAGTTGCATTTCTTTAGATTACAGCCAGAACCGTCGCTATTTAGTAATGGAATATTGTGAGGCGGGGACTCTGAGGAATTTAATCGAGCAAAATTTAAGAGAAGGAAACCTAACAGCTCCAAGTTTTGAAAAGCGATCGCTCCATCTCCGTCAGCAATTGAATTTGGTTTTAGAAGTTTTATCGGGCTTAATATATGCCCATAGCTTAAATATTGTGCACTGTGATATTAAACCTGAAAATATTTTATTAAAAATCACAAAATCGGGATGGCAAGCAAAGATCTCCGACTTTGGTATTGCACGACTTGGACAGGAAAATGATAAATCTGATAATACTGGATCGCCAGGATATATGGCTCCTGAAAGATTTTATGGGCAGTTTTCTACTGCTTCAGATCTGTATGCTGTTGGAGTGATTTTGTATGAATTGTTAGTGAAAGAGCGTCCTTTTTCTGGAAATCCTACTGATTTAATGTATGCTCACTTAAATCAACGAGTAAAGGTTCCAGATTATATCCCTAATTCATTAAAACTTTTTCTATATAAGGCTTTAGAAAAACTTCCTGCTCGCAGGTTTACCAGTGCCCAACAAATGCAGGATGAACTTAGACTAATTATTTACTCTGAGTCAATGCTTGATGGATCAAATAATGAGTTATTACTTACGAAATCTATAAATAAGTTACACTTGTCTTTTAAGAAGACTAAAGCAATCATAAAAAAAGATTTATCAGAACCGATAGCCGCTTTAGGATTTCTTGATAATTCCCAAGATCAATTAAGCTTTTATAGTGCTACTGATTATTTATTAGAAAAAAGAAATCTGTCATTAGTTTTTAATTTAACTAATTCCTATGAATTCAAAGAAAAGATTATCGATTTAATAATTACTAAAAACCAAGAATTTATAGTTACCAATAAATCTATATCAATCATTACCAATAATTTCGAAAATCATCAGGTTCTCTATTTTTCCGATCAAATATTTCATTGGGCGATCGCTAATACATGGTTTGCTATATTATCTAAGTCAATTCAAAAATCCGATCAATTAAGATTACAAATATATTATTTAGCTAACTTGGATTCTCCCAAGATATTGGATTTAGCAAAAACAGATATAGTAGCTCTGCTTAAAATTAGTAAGCATCATCTAGCCATAGTTAGCAATACGAATCAACGTAGCAATATTTCTGTGATTTCAAGGCGTGGAAACCTAATGGCAGAGTTTGGTTTACCTGTGAGAATTACTAAGGCGATCGCTAGTTGTGAAGATGCCAAAATCATCCTAATCACAGAGCTTAATTACATGCTAATTGTCGAATGCAAGCCTTATCGAGTGCATCGGATTGAACTTGGATATTGTCCACAATTTATTAAAGCGACAAAATGGGGTTACATTATCTGCCAGGGAATTATTAGACAGGGTGAGACTGATACCTTGCTTAACTTTATGGACGATCTGGGTAATTATGTAGGTGATTTTGCTGTAGATGGGCTGGTCAAGGCGATCGCTTGCATTAGCAATTATGTTTTAGTAATTTCTGTAAATTTGGCAGTGGGCGGCAGGCTATTGATTTTAGATTTAAAACAGCTTGAGCTTGATTTAGTATTTTAAGTTTTTGGTTTACCTCTATACCTATATAGCTATAAATTGGATTTGATAAGCTTGCTATGATTGATACCTAAGTTTAAAGACGATCAAATTAAAGCCAACATAAAAATTTAATATGTCCATTGCTGTTGTCATCGCTGTTCTTGCAATTTTAGTTTTAGTTCATGAATCAGGGCATTTCCTTGCGGCTCGGTTTCAGGGTATTCATGTCAATCGTTTTTCTATAGGGTTTGGTCCCGCCTTGTGGACATATCAGGGGAGCCAGACTGAATATGCGTTGAGGCTGTTTCCCCTTGGTGGCTTTGTGGGGTTTCCAGACAACGATGAAGAAAGTACGATTCCCGATGATGATCCTAATCTATTGAAAAATCGACCCATTGGTGATCGAGCAATTGTTATGAGTGCAGGGGTGGCGGCTAATTTAATTTTTGCCTACTTGGTTTTGGTCTTGATGACTCTGAGTGTGGGCGTGGGCAATGTAGAGCATGCAGGTGTGAAAATTTCCCTTAATAATCCTGAATCTCCTGCGGCGATCGCTGGCTTAAAAGAGGGAGATATAGTTTTAGCGGCAGATGGTGTTAATTTTGGTCGCAGCCTTAAGACCCTGGAGCAGTTTCAAGCTTTAATTGCTTCTAAACCAGATCAATCCGTGGATTTAAAAGTCCTAAGAGCGGAAGAACTTCTTGATCTCAAAGTAACTCCGATTGGGGAGAATGGTAAGGGTAAAATTGGCGTAAAACTTGGATTTACTGGTAAGCCCGTCCGCCGTCCCGTGGCGAATTTAGTTGAGGCATTAACGATCGCGGCTGAAGATTTTCAGAATTTAATTGTAATGACGGTGAGTGGGTTGGGACAGTTGGTAACTAATTTTGAGAATACTGCTTCTAAAGTAGCGGGTCCTGTAGCGATCGTAGCTATGGGTTCTCAGTTGGTGAAGTCAGATTTTTCTAGCATTTTTGACTTTACGGCAATCATCAGTATCAACCTTGCCATTATTAATATTTTGCCCTTGCCTGCCCTAGATGGTGGACAGTTAGCATTTTTACTGATTGAAGCTTTACGCGGCGGCAAGCCTTTACCTGAGAAGTTTCAATCAACCATAATGCAAGGTGGTTTGGTTTTACTCTTGGGCTTAGGTGTGGTGATGATCTTTAAGGATTCTTTTACTTTAATCAGACAAAGTTTGTCTATGTAAGTATTTGGAGGATAAAGCTCATGGAAGTTAAGGGAATTACAATCTATGGTGATGTTGAGGTAGCGAGAATTTACGAATCAGCAATTTCTGATGATCGCCAAAAGATCGTTGCTATTCTCAGCCTGAGACTAAATGAGTTAGGTAGAAAACGAAGACCTCTTGAAGATGTGATGCAGGACATCAGCCAAAAAGCCAAAGCTAGAGGTCTAACCACAGAAATTTTCAACAATTTAATTTAGGCTTAGTCTAAATCCTGCCAGCGCAGACTTCGGGAACTAAATACGATACTGATCGAACTTAGTGCCATCGTTAAACCACCGATCGCAAGATTCATAGAAATACCAAAGTTTGAAAGTAAACTTGCGGCGGTTTCTAAGTTTAGGATATTGAAAACCCTACCGTCTTCTGCTAGGGCTACGAGTTCGAGAGCTACCAAAATTATTTCTAGAAGGCTGGCGATAGCTAGGGCGGTTGCTACGTCGTAGGGTATTTGTCCCATAACCTAATCCTGTGGGGCGATCGCTCGATCTAATACCTGTATTTCGGCGTGGCGTAGAAGTAGTCGGCGTTCTAAGATTGCGCGTACTGCGGATGGTTTGGCGATTACGTACTGCGGCAGGGGGAGCATTGTAGCGTTGTTGATAAATGGTTACCGACTGATTATAGGTTCTGCCATAACCACCATAACCAAAAATGCCACCAGATTGATAAATAGGTGGAACATAATATTGAGGTCTAAACAGCAAGCTGCCGATCGCTTGACCTGCTAATGCACCTGCAAACGGTGACCAAAAACTAGATTCTTGGCGCACGACAACCCGATCTGTTTGTCCTGTTTGGGGATTAGGTTGCTCTTCAGTTATATTATGCACATAGTCGATTTTAAAATCTTTTTCAATGTGCATCGAAGCCTGATTGTTCTCTAACCTCAGGTAGTTTTTCTGTCCTTGTGAGATTTC
>JBBQHY010000128.1:0-6811 GCA_038324415.1 Pseudanabaenales cyanobacterium
TTTCCATCTCAATATTCCCATCGGGCAAGGCGATAAATGCTTCTAAAACCTCTTGCATTAACCGAACTAAAACTTTAATTGCAAATTCCTTAGATAATTGACCTTCACTCACCAGCCACGTCAAAGCTCTATATTCTGTTGGAGCTTCATTAGTAGAATCTTCGGTTTCATCAAACATTAATCGCAGTTGCGATCGCACTTTCTCATTTAAAGAAGGGACTTCTTTACTCACACGCCGCAACTGTCCCTCTAGCCGCTCAAAACTCTTAAGAGAATTAGTTGCATATATCAATTTACCCTGAGTAAAATAGAATGACCATTTAAGCCTATCTCTAGAGAAATTCACAAGATTCCCCCCAGACATAGACGCTACCTCTAATTGACTCTTGGCAGAGTTGCGAACACTTTGATCGATGGTATCATCTCCATTATTTTTCATAATATTAATTCCCCCAGTTACCCTAACCAAAGTATGCTCATTTCTGTTTACGGCATTTACTATAAAAAACGCAGTTTTCTCTATCTTCTCTCTATCAAGGGATGTGTTACTACTAACCCCAATTTGATCAAGCTAAAACTTATCCTTTAACAGATACTATGAAACAGAAGTAACCATTTAGTTAGCCTCTAACTCTATCATCAAAAAATTTTGAGCAGTATTTACTATCATTAGATTTTACAAACTTATACATATTTAAATACTATGAATTACTGGATTAGGTAGGAAAAAGAGAGAAGGAGAAAATCAGAGAAAAAGTATTGATGATAGCTTGAAAAGCAGAGATTCCTTGACGCTTAAGTGGTTGAGCATAAGTAAACTGATAACAAAAAAGTGTCGCTGGGCTAGGTTCCCTATTTTGGTTTTTAGTATTTCGAGTAAAAACAGGTATTAACTTTTCTTTGAATTACCTGCTTACTATTATTAACAGTGGAATCGGCTAACTTTTCCCATTTTATAGTCGATTATGTTCTGCGAGTTGGATATAATTACCTAGTTATTATCATTAAAAACTAGAAACCAACTTTACTCTATGACTAAATTTATCTTTGTGACAGGTGGAGTAGTTTCTAGTATTGGCAAAGGTATTGTGGCTGCCAGTCTAGGGCGGTTACTAAAGTCCAGAGATTATTCTGTATCCATCCTAAAACTCGATCCTTATATTAATGTTGACCCTGGTACTATGAGCCCATTTCAGCATGGGGAAGTATTTGTCACCAGCGATGGGGCAGAGACCGATTTAGATTTGGGGCATTACGAACGCTTTACGGATACATCTATGTCCAAGCTCAACAATGTCACCACTGGGGCAATCTATCAAGCTGTAATTAATAAAGAGCGGCGGGGAGACTACGAAGGCGGCACAGTTCAAGTAATTCCGCATATTACCAATGAAATCAAAGAGCGCATTAAGCGAGTTGCGATTAACACCAATCCTGATGTGGTAATTACGGAGATTGGGGGTACGGTCGGGGATATTGAATCTTTGCCTTTTATTGAGGCTATTCGGCAGTTTCGCAAAGATGTAGGTCGCAATAATGTGGTTTATATGCACGTTACTCTTATGCCTTGGATTCCAGCGGCGGGAGAAATGAAAACTAAGCCAACTCAGCATTCTGTTAAGGAATTACGTTCGATTGGGATTCAGCCAGATATTTTAGTTTGTCGCAGCGATCGTCCGATTCCCCAAGGCATAAAAGATAAAGTTGCTGAATTTTGTAATGTTGTACCTGAATGTGTGATTACCTGTGTCGATGTCAAAACTATCTATGAAGTGCCATTGGTTTTAGAACGGGAAGGTCTGGCTGAGCAGGTTTTAGGTTTATTAAAGCTAGAGCAACGCAACCCAGATTTACGCAGTTGGCAGACCCTAGTTGAAAGGTTATATCGGTCTGAGCATTGTTTAAATGTAGCGATCGTTGGTAAGTACGTGCGTCTGAATGATGCCTATTTATCTGTGGTTGAGGCACTAAGACATGGAGCGGCGGCAGTTAATTGCTCAGCCCAAATCCATTGGATTAATGCCGAAGATATTGAAACCTTCGGGGCCGAAAAGTTTCTGAAGGATATGAGTGCCATCATTGTTCCTGGTGGGTTTGGAATTCGGGGTGTAAATGGCAAGATTGCGGCTGTGCAGTATGCTCGCGAGCGGGGGGTACCATTTTTAGGATTATGCTTGGGAATGCAATGTGCCGTAATTGAGTGGGCAAGGAATATTGCCAAGTTAGATGCTGCCAATAGTTCGGAGTTTGATCCTGACTCTTCTAATCAAGTTATTCATCTTTTACCAGAGCAGCATGACATTGTGGATTTGGGTGGGACGATGCGATTAGGGCTTTATGCCTGTAGGGTTGTGGCTGATAGCTTAGCCCAGAGACTTTATGGGGAATCGGTAATTTACGAGCGGCATCGCCATCGCTACGAGTTTAATAATGCTTATCGTAATTTCTTTTTAGAGTCAGGTTATGTGATTAGTGGTACTTCCCCCGATGGTAGATTGGTAGAGATGGTTGAATTACCTAGTCATCCTTACTTTATTGCTGTGCAGTTTCATCCAGAATTTCAGTCTCGACCTAGTAAGCCCCATCCTTTGTTTCAAGGTTTAATTCAAGCAGCTTTGACGCATAGTAGTCAGATTAGTAAATCCTTATCGCTAATTTTACCTGAACACAGTATGAACGAGGAGCAAATTCCAGCCCAGGCTTTTGACTAGATTTTTTTAATGGGAAAGGGGGTAATAGTAAAGAATAGATAAGTCCTATTGCCTCAATGTCACATATCTTAGGAGAATATATAGAATTAGTCTAATCTGAGCAAGGGTATACCAAATAATTATCTATACCTATATCAAGCTAGGTGCGAAAACTTCAGTAGAACTTGCTTATGAGTTTTATTGAATTGTTTAATTTAATTTGTTTGATTAAAATCTATATCTAATATCTAATTTAATATTTAAAAAAAGGGAGAAATTTTTATGCAGGATGCCGTAACCACCCTGATTAATATGTACGATGCCACAGGGCGTTATTTAGATCGAGATGCGATCGCCGAGCTTAAATCTTATTTTGGGACTGGTACGGCTAGGTTAAAGGCTGCGTCTACAATTACTGGTAATGCGGCTGGTCTAGTTCGGCAAGCAGGTACTAGACTATTTGAGGTTGTTCCTGATTTGATTCGTCCCGGTGGAAATGCTTATACAACTCGCCGTTATGCTGCTTGTTTGAGGGATATGGATTATTACCTACGTTATGCTACTTATGCTTTGGTGGCGGGTGATAACTATGTTTTAGATGAGAGAGTGTTGCAAGGGCTACGGGAAACCTATAATTCCCTTGGCGTTCCCATTGGTCCGACGGTTCAGGGTATTCAAATCATGAAAGATGCTGTAATCGAATTGGTAGGGGTTAATGCAGCTTGGTTGACTGATCCTTTTGACTACATGTCTCGTCAACTTAGTGAAACTAATATTTAATAGTTTTTCTTTAAAAGAATAGAAATTAGGGGGTTATGCCCCTTTTTTATTTTCGTACTTAAGTTACTAAAGGGGTAATTTTTGCTAGGACTTCTTCTAGTAGACCTTTTAGTATCTGCTCAATAAAGGATGTAGATCGGGCTTTCCAATCCATACTTTTGACTTGATCACATAGCACTGCGCCATAGGTTTTGAGACTTCCAAGTAAAACAACTTCAAAACTTAAGCCTTTCTGTTTACTGGTAATAGGGCATAGGATGATGAGAGAAGATAATTTATTGTAGGCGCTGGGAGAAATTATTAATGCAGGTCTAAATCCTGATTACTCTGAACCTGCTTAAGGCGAAAAGTTTAGCTGGATTAAATCTCCTCTATTAAGAATGTAGATACTCATGGAAATTCACAGCCTATAGAGTTACCAGTGTTAATTTCTGGATGAAAATGTTCTGGAGTCATTCCTGTTAATAGTTGTTCCAAGGTATATTTTGGGGATTTAGTTGGTCTGATTACTATGCTTTCTCCAGAAATTTCGATTTCTAGCTGACTACCTTCATGTAAATCTAGGCGATCAATAAAATGTTTAGGAATCCTGATTGCTAGACTATTTCCCCCGTTTGGATATTGTGACTGACATTGATTTTTTGTCTCTACAAAGTAGATACTACTCCCTTCCCAGTCAAAGATTAGTCTTTTGGGGGTGTGGGGGCTTTGCCCCTCAACCCCATTTAAACTGTGTATATTCCTATGGTGGGAAGGGAGTATGATATTGAAATTTTCGCTAAATTAGTCTGGTACGAAAATATTGTGGCAATCCTACGGTGATTTGAGATAGCGATCGCGCGCTTGATTTTTGATCATAAGAATAGCTTCTCCCCTTGACCAGTGTTTAATTTTAGGTAAGTCGGGCGTACTTTCAAATCGGGTTAGTTCTAGTCTGTCTCCTAAAATATCGGCAATTACCTCGGCGATCGCTTTACAACATTGACGGGGATAGCGCACAACCTGTTCTTCACAAAATCGAATAATAATCCATCCGCGCTGGCTAAAAAATTGATTGCGGCGATCGTTGGCACCTACAAAATGGATGGGTTTGCTATTGGTGTAAGGTTCATCAATTTCAATGTCTATGTATAGATTTAAACCTCTATCTATATAAGCAAAATCAGGAGAGTAGGGCTTATCAAAATTGGGAATGGAGAGGGTTAGTCGTTCGTAGATATTCTGCTCAAAATAGCGTTTGAGATGTTTGGCAAATTTGGCTTCGCACATCCCTCGTCTCGCTTTGCTATTGTTGCCATCGTTTAGTTTTGTGGCTCTGAGAATATCTAAAAGTTGACGTTGACGGAATTCAGTAATTTGTTCTGGACTCGTGAGACGTTGTACTTCCTGATCGTGTTCGGCTTTGAGGCGATCGTAGACTTCTAACTTGGGTTGGTAATCCCTTAGAGCTTGTTCATATTTTTGGAGGCGAGAGGGATAGGTATTTTTGAGAATTAATGCTTGGATGGCGATCGCTATTAAACCGAAAATCAGAAACCCTATAGCGATTGGTGGCTCTAAGATTAAACCTCTACTCAAAACTAGAATTACTATGAATTCTGTAATCATTAACCGCATATTTAGGGGCTTGGGAGCTTTAGGCGATCGGGGTTGGATCTCCTGAAATTTAGGCACCTTTGGTAATGCCGATTTTAGTTTTTTGAGGCGATCGGGAATGATGATAATTGGGTAATAGCTCATGAATTTGGATAGTTTTTCCACAAACTCGTGGTTTCTCGGATACTCTTAAAATTACCATTGCCTAACACTAGATGGTCAAGCAGAGGAATATTCAAAAAGCTTGCACCTTGAAGTAATTGCTCCGTTAATAAAATATCTTCAGGGCTAGGTTCGGGATTTCCAGAGGGATGATTGTGGGCGACAATGAGCTTTACTGCTCCACTTTTTAGAACTTCTCGGAAAATATCGCGGGGATGTGCCAAAGTTTCCGTAGCGGTGCCGATTGTAATTACTTTCTGGGACATAATGCAATTTTTACTATCTAGCATTAAAACTGCCAGCCGTTCTTGGGGTTGCCACATTAATTCTGCACTCAGGGCGGCGACAGCGATCCTCGGATCGGTAATTTGAATGCGTTCGGGAGGACGAGCATAAAAAGTGCGCTTACCGAGTTCGATCGCTGCCAAGATTGTAGTTGCCTTAGCCACACCGATCCCTGAAATTTCCATAAGTTGCTGAATTGAGACTTTTTGTAATCCCTCTAGGGGATCGCTGAGGTTCTGCCCTACGGTTTTTAAGATTAACTGCCCTAATCCGATCGCCGAAAGTTTTCCTGCTCCCTGTCCTGTACCCAACAAAATTGCTAAAAGTTCGGCAGTGGATAACTGAGTTACCCCATGAGTTAAAAGCCTTTCTCTGGGGCGTTCAGAGGCAGACATATCGGAAATTCTAAGGGAATAGCCAGTCATGGTTTTAGTTTAGCTGAATAGATTGTGACGGTCGCTCACTTCCGCCAACAAAAAATTAAAATTAAAGTTGTAATACTTGTTGATGAGAATTAAGATTATTTTAATATGCTAAGGTAGTTCACCTAGACTGTATTAGCCTTGCTCTACTAATTACTGCTTGTTATAAAGACAAAGTAACCATTTTATGTCAGCACTAGATATCCCAGATAAGTATGAGTACGGTATAAGGTTACTCTTGCAAATGAATGATGAGACTGGAAAAAAATTCATTAAAGCTCTGAGTGAAAGCCAACCGACATTATTTATTGAAAGCTTAGTTGAATCAGTTTCCCAAAAACTTGAGGGCATAATAACTCCTTCAGAGGTTGAAGATATGATAGAGGCCTTACTTGCACTATACGGAGTAAGAGATTCTTTGGATGTAGAAACTTCTGAATTTATTAAAGATTTAGAAGAAGCAGTATTAAAGTCTAAGAGTTTCACTGATATTTCTAATAATAATTTGCAAATATCTAAGCCACTTATAACAGAATTATTAGACCTTGATGAGCCTCTTTCAATAGCATCTAAAGCGTTTAATATTTTGCTTGATCATGAGCGTGTATTTCTTAGCTCAAAAATACTAACTGATATCCGCCCAATATTTAGTAATAGAAAAGTTGAAAGTCCTGTTGGTGCTGTGATTGTTCATATGTTTAAAATTGACTACAGGGAGGGTTCAGAAAGCAAAGAATTTTTTGTAGCTCTAGACACAGCAGATATCAATAAATTAGAAAATGTTTTGAAAAGAGCAAAAGAAAAAGAAAAAGCTATTCAGCCTTTATTAAAGAGAGCGGATATAGCATACTTAGATGTTGAAGAGAATTAAGAAAT
>JBBQHY010000129.1:0-6789 GCA_038324415.1 Pseudanabaenales cyanobacterium
ACCGAGCAGAAACTTACAGAAATTTTCCCCCATGGAGTAGCACTGAATTTCGATACAGTCTAATTTTTTGTTGACCAGATTTGTGAAAAATCCTGAAAATAAACCAGCATAAAGATGGCATACAGGCTTACCAACATCGCCAAGGGTACGGGCTACCGCCGAATCATAAATACTGATAAACATAAATCCTTGCTTGCGATCGCTCATATCCATATTCCAGCGACCCCAACCTTGAGCCGCAAACGGCCACCACCAGGTTTCTAGCAAAAACGGTAAATTTGTTTGGCGAATACTGCGATTAAAATCCTGTTCAAACCACTTGGCAAAAAACTCGGCATCTTTTTTTCCCCACTCACAACCAATGGTATACATCACTGCGGCAGAAGCTTCTCCCACTTCTTCTTCTAACCCTTCTTGCAAGCCAATAATAAAATCTTCGCTGGTCAATACATTCCGCATTCCGTTCCAGTCACTGATTACACCTTGGTCGGGATTCGGAATAAAAAAGTCATTTAAGCTGAAGTGACTTTGATTGCTACGGTTTTTAGCGATCGCATGACCTAATCCTGCTGTACTGATACTCATATTTTTTGATGTTAATTGAACTGTTTGTTAAATCTGTTGGTTAAATTTAAGATGCTAAGCCTTCTTAGTCTGAGCTAGTTGTTCGCCAATCCGAAAGTCTGTACTCTCTAGCTGTCGCACAATAGAACGGCTTATAAGCTGACCGACCTCTACCAAGGTTTGCCCTGTGACAGGATGGAGCATCGGACGTTCACATCGTCGACCAATGAGAGCCTCAATATCTTGAATGGACTGGATATACATACCCACAGGAAGCTCGACAATCACACCCTCTGCTATAACCTTGGCTTGGCAAGCAAGACGGGAATTAGGCTTACAGGTGGTGATTACTTCTAGGGTGCGCTGCTCACGCTTGGCAATGGGACTCAGGGAACTCATACCCTCTTGAATATAGACATGACAAGTGGCGCACATTCCCCGCCCACCACATTCTTTGAGGATATTTAAGTCTTCCTCCATGAGGATAGAAAGTAGATTGCCGTTAGTCTCAATATCCGTTTCTTGAGCAATCGGTTCAATTCTGACTCGTTTTGACATTAGTATTTTGTCCTCATAGCCCACCAACTAAGTTTAGCTTAGATATTATGGTAATTTGGGCAAATACACCCAACTAAAACCGCCTAAATCTCTTGAATTCCTATCAAGTCTTAAGAACAAGTATTCAAGCTACTAGCTATCAAGATGCCTGCGATCGCATTGAAGCATGGATCGAAACGGCGAAATCTTGTTATGTAGTTGCCGCTAATGTCCATGTAGTTATGACAGGGTACAGGGATCGAGCTTATCAACGGGTTTTGGATCGAGCTGATCTAGTCACTCCCGATAGTACGCCGCTTGTTTGGGCATTGAGATTACTAGGGGAGAAAGAACAACAACGGGTGTATGGTCCTGATTTGATGTTGGCATGGTGCGATCGCACGGCAAAACTAGGGCATTCTATCTATCTCTATGGCAGTACAGAGCAAACCTTAGAAAAATTAGAGAAAAACTTAAAAGCAAAATTTCCCACCTTGGCGATCGCTGGCTCATACTCACCACCTTTTAGGAATTACAACGAATTTAATCAAGAAGATTTAATGCGGATTCAAGCTTCGGGGGCAAAGGTCATATTTGTAGGTTTAGGATGCCCCAAGCAGGAAAATTGGATGGCTCAGGCACAGGGTAAAATTAATGCGGTGATGATTGGGGTCGGTGCTGCGTTTGATTTTCATAGTGGACAAGTATCTCAAGCACCACGGTGGATGATGCAGTTTGGATTGGAGTGGTTGTTTCGCTTTAGTCAGGAACCACAAAGGCTATGGCAGAGATACTTATTTAATAATCCCAGCTTTATCGTTTTATTTATGATCCAGCTATTTCAGAAAAAATAGAATTATATACATCCATTAGTTAGAGATGTCCTAAAGTCATATCCAGCGTTAAAGCCAGTTGGTAAAGTTGGCGGCGGGGGATTTTTGTGATGTCTGCTAATTGGCGACTTGCCTGCGATCGCGATACTCCCTCTACCATAATTGCTTGTAGTTCTGATTTAAGTTGGGTTTCTGTCCATACTTTGGCATCACTCACAGGAAGCCCCGCTATAACTAGGGTAAATTCTCCCCTTGGAGCTTGATCTGTGTAGTTGGCGATCGCCTCTATCAAATTTCCCCGCCAAAATTCTTCATGAAGTTTCGTTAATTCTCTGCCAAGAACAATCTGTCTATCTGTGCCTAGATATTGGGTCAAGTCTTGAAGGGTTTTCAGCAAACGATGGGGAGCTTCGTAAATAATAATGGTGTGATGTTCAATTGCCAATTGCTCTAGTTGCGAACGCCGTTGACTGGCATCTGTAGATAAAAATCCCGCAAAGGTAAACCCATCGGTACCCAAGCCCGAAGCCACCAGAGCCGTGGTACAGGCACTAACTCCTGGAATAGGAACTACATTAACTTGAGCCGCAATGGAGGCTTGAACCAATTCCAAACCTGGATCGGAAATACTGGGCATTCCCGCGTCGCTAACAAGAGCAATATTTTTTCCCTCTTGTAACAAAGCTAAAAGTTCAGGAACACGGGTGTGGCTATTGTGGGTATGATAGCTAATTTGAGAAGTTTTAATCTGGAAATGGTGCAGGAGCTTACCCGTATGCCGAGTATCTTCAGCCGCAATGAAGTCAACGGTTTGGAGGGTTTTAATCGCCCGCACCGTCATATCCTCAAGATTACCTATAGGAGTTCCTACTAGATAAAGTGTACCTAACGCCAATTTTTATTCTCCAATTCTCTAACTTGCCGTTCGAGGCGATCAATTCTTCCTCTCAGTTCATCTACTTCATTCTGTCTGGGTACGCCAAGGTCTTGGAGAGTATTGCGAATTTGTTTTTGAATTAAGGTTTCAAAATTTACCTGCTCTGACTTAAAGCGATCGCTAAAATCATTAATAAAATCTGAAGCTTGATCGGGGTTAAATTTGCCATCTTTGACATATTCATCTGCGACTTCCTTCAGCTTTTCTACCATCAGTGAAGTGGTTCCAACGCCCAGCATTAATAATTGTTTGAGTAGATTATTGTCCATAGTTCCTCAAAATTTTCTCAAATTAATTTGATTACTAGACTAACTCTATTACATGTAATTTTGACTCGGTTTAGGGCGATCGCCTCCTAATTAGATCGGTTCTCTTCCCCAGATCAAGAGATCGCAGTGCGAAGATAGATGAATTCTAAATAAGATATTAATCCTAGGGAATCAAACAAATCTTTGAATTTCAATACACAGGCGTAAATAATCCTCTCCTGACCTATTTGAAGAACCAATCTCCAGAAACCCTTGAGCAAGTAGCAAAGCACGTCAGCCCTGAAATCCGCCAAATTATTAATCATAATATTCAAGGTTTAGTTGGAATGCTCCCATCGCCCCAGTTTCAAGTGTCCGTTACTACCAATCATGAAAATCTAGCCAATCTATTAGGTTCTGCAATGATGACAGGCTATTTTTTAAGCCAAATGGAAACTCGAATGAAGCTAGATTCTGCCTTTACGAGCAGTTTATCTCTAAGTGATTCACAGTTAAATGATTCTACAGAGGTAAATTCCGATACAGCAGATTCGATTCACCCTATCGAGTAATTTCCCACATTAATTACTTGTGTCCGTGGAAGCGAATTCCCAAGAAGATATCATATAAAAATCCACCGAAATCATTAAGCTTCAATAATCCTAAGCTTTGTGGGGCATCATTAGCATCTAGCAGGGGTTTCATTTGCGTATATGCACCTCTATAGTTGTACCAAGGTACTGAAGGCCAGAGATGATGAATGAGGTGGTAGTTTTGCCCAAGCAATAAAATGTTTAATAGCCAACTGGGATAAACTCTGGCGTTCTTGAAGCGAGAGGTTTCCTTAAATGGACGGTGGGGCAGGTAATCAAAAAATAAGCCTAAAGCTAATCCCATAAACGCTGCGGGTACAAACCAATAGTTGAGGATATACGGCAAAAAATTAAACTCGTAGGCAGCAACTAAAACTGAAACTAAAATCAAACGGCTAATTACCCATTCAGTCAATTCATACTTGCGCCAGAGTTTTCTTTGGAAGAAAAAGATCTCATGGTAAAAAAATCTCACGGCAATTAGCCATAACGGGCCACCCGTGGAGACAAAATGATCGGGATCGTTCTCTGGATGGTTTACATTGGCATGGTGCTGCATGTGGACTCGTGTGAATACGGGATAGACAAATCCCTGCAACACTGCTGAAATATGCCCCATTGCCGCATTGACAACTCGATTACGGTGAGCCACGCCGTGGGAGGCATCATGGATAACCGTACCCAAAACATATAAAGAAATAAAGTTTGCAATAAACACTAACCAGTGCGCCCAATGCCAGACCCAGTAGCCAGTACTTGAGGCGATCGCTAGAATAACAGAACCAATCAGCAGGCATAAAGTAGGGTTAAATCCCGAAGGGGCTCCCATTAAGCCAATTGGAACAGTCAGGGTTTTCCCTGTCTGCTGCATGTTTACACTCCTATAAGTTAACTAATAAAATTTAATATTTGGATCGTATATTTGAGAAATCATTACTAAATGACTTTAATCTCTCTCATCGTAGTATAGGTCAAACCACGAATTAGTATATAGATTTGTTAAGGATTTTAGCTTCAGGGTGTTTCAGTAGGGCATCAAAATGAAGATGAGCTCATACTTTATTTGTAAGCTAACTCTGACTCTTAAGGACTTTTCATGCTTTTGGGATCTATTGCTAAGTCTACTAAATTAAGATAACTCCCAAAAATCAATACTTAAAATGGCATCAATATCACAGCTAAATTGCCATGAGTTAGGAAATTTTACAGATTTATAGCCTTGATTTCTTTTAACTGTAGGCAAGGCAAAATTAAATGCCTGCTCAAACACTTCAGGATCGTTAATGTAGTTTTTAAGGCTAGGCGATTGTTCGAGAATATTCAAAATCTCAAAGCGGTTGCGATCGATGGTTTCTTCCCATCCCGCATAGTCATTTTCGATCTTGACATACTCCCTTCCCAGTCAAAGATTAGTCTTTTGGGGGTGTGGGGGCTGCGCCCCCACGAAGGGGCTGTGCCCCTTAACCCCATTTAAACTGTGTATATTTCTATGGTGGGAAGGGAGTAGCAGCGTTTAAGTAAATGCTCAATAAGATTTGCCAGCCTACTCTTAAACTCACGTCTATCTCTTGCTGCCAAACCTTCTAGCTCCTCAATTAAGTTTTCAATATCAAGCTCCTTTAGTTGTCCAGATTTTAGTTGAGCGATCGCCTGCTCTAACCACAGATTAAGGTCTTGTTCATATAAGAGTGTTTTTTGAGCAGCAATTTGATTCATTTACTTCTATGAGGCGATCGGCTAATTTGTAATTTACTTTGATTTTAGTTCCAAAGACGATGTGCTTTAAACTCCCTATTTGAGCAGCAGTCAAGACCAAAAAAATTGTGCTATACAGCCTGAGTGTGTTAGCATCTCCTAAAAGGTTCCCAACAAACAAAGCTTAAGATAGCGAGCTATGGCTAAGGTCTTAGTCCTAAATGCATCCTACGAGCCATTAAACATCACAAACTGGCAACGTGCTGTTGTTTTATTACTCAAAGGCAAAGCCGAGCAAGTTGAGCATAACGGAAAAATGCTTGCTCCAAATTTTCCTCTGCCTACAGTTATCCGTCTATATCACTACGTCAACTTACCTTATAAAGATGTGCCTTTGACACGGAGAAATATCCTACATAGAGATGGTCATTCTTGTCAATACTGTAGTTACACAGGCGATGAATTAACTCTTGATCACGTCATTCCTAAATCTCGCAAGGGTGGAGACACTTGGGAAAATATGGTGACTGCCTGTGTTAAATGTAATGTTAAAAAAGGGAATAAAACGCCAAAAGAAGCAGGTATGCCTCTGCGTAAAAATCCCCGTCGTCCCCATAGCGGTCTGTATTTTGAGGTGACAAAATATTTACGTGGTGGTGGGCATCAAGAGTGGAAAAAATATTTGATTGGCTTATAGGTTGAGTTAAATGCGTATTGTTCACTTAGCAGATTTACACTTAGGCTTTCGGGCTTACAATCGCATCACCAGCCAAGGGATTAATCGGCGAGAGGCGGATGTGTTTGCGGCATTTCGAGAGGCTTTAGAGAAAATTATTACCCTCAAGCCTGATCTGGTCCTGATGGCAGGGGATATTTTTCATGTCCCTCGTCCTACTAACTTGGCAATTTGTCAAACCCAACGGGAATTAGTAAGGTTTAGAAGCTTGTGTGATGCCAAAATTGTGGCGATCGCTGGCAATCATGAATCTATTAAAACTGCTGATAACCGTTGTATTTTAGACCTTTTAAGTTTAATTCCTGATATTACCGTTGTGACTTCTCAGCCTGAAGCGATCGAAGTAGGTAAGGCTAAGGTATTTTGTCTGCCCCATAATTCCCTAGAACGTCTCGATCAAGTGCAGATTGCTCCCGATCCAGATTTTGACTATAACCTATTGATGCTGCATGGCACGGTGGATAGCGATCGCATTAATGACTATGGGGGCTATGACATTCCTGAAAAAGTGTTGCAAATGCCTTGGGATTATGTTGCCTGTGGACACTATCACAGCTTTACCCATTTAGGACGCAATGCTTATTATGCAGGAGCGATCGAGCGTACAAGTAACGATATTTGGAAAGAGGCTGAAGAAGATAAAGGG
>JBBQHY010000130.1:0-6783 GCA_038324415.1 Pseudanabaenales cyanobacterium
CAAGCAAGTATTTAGACGGATGGCTAGTCTCAGGCTTTTATATCTTTCCCCCGAAACCTTATTTAGTAAAACTGTTTGGGAAAGATTGAGTGATCCAGATTTAGCAATTGTCGGCATGATGATTGACGAAGCTCACTGTATCGGGCAATGGGGAGATTCATTTAGACCAGATTATCGGCGCTTAGGAGTTGTGCGCTCGGCTTTAATGGCACATAAGCCTCCCAGTCATGGCAATATGGCGATCGCCGCCTTTACCGCCACCGCAGATCCCAAAACCCAGTCTGCCCTTACATCTTGTTTGAAATTACATAAGCCCCAAGTCATTCGGACTAGCCCTTACCGTTCCCATTTGAGTTTAAATATAGCGATCGCATGGACAAAAGCAGGTAGAAAAAGCCAAATCTTAAAATTCATTCAAGCCGAAAAGGGGAAATCTGGCTTAATCTATGTCCGCAGTCGGCGTGAAACCGAAGAATTAGCCCAATGGCTGCAAGCAGAATCCTTTGAGACCTGCGCCTATCATGGGGGCTTACCAAGTTCAGAACGAAGAGCGATCGAACGCAAATGGTTAAGTGGTATCTATCAGTTTGTAATTGCGACTTCAGCTTTTGGGCTAGGGATAAATAAACCTGATGTGCGGTGGATTATCCATTATCAGTCGCCTTTAACCCTATCAGAATATATCCAAGAAGTCGGTAGAGCTGGACGGGATGGTAAATATGCTAAGGCTTTAATGTTAGTGAGTGAACCTACGGGATTTTTGGATTCTAGCGATCGCAATCGTCAAGAATTCTTTTTACAGGAACAGCAGAAACTTCGACATCAGGCACAGGTTCTAATTCCTAAACTGCCTCAAAATGGTAAATACGAAGAGGTGAAGCGACTATTTCCCGATGCCGCGCTCGCCCTTGGACTTCTGCATAGCCTTGGTAAATTAATTTGGCTCAATCCCTTTGAATATCAAATTCTCAACTCTAAAACTGAATTACCTGACTATGACCGTACTGCCCTAGACGAAATGCAAAACTATATTTCTACTAAAAGCTGTAGATGGGCTTTTTTAATGACAGCCTTTGGATTTAGCCAAGAAGCTCAGAATTTAAAATGTGGTATCTGCGATCGCTGCTTAAAAATGCGTTAGGAAAAATATTGGGCTACCGAAATTATAATTTTTGGGGTAAGATGTGAAGCTGATAAATTAAGTTTGTCAGATTTCGGGTGTGTAGCTCAGCTGTATAGAGCAATCGCCTTCTAAGCGATCGGTCGCTGGTTAGAGTCCAGCCATACCCATTCCTACAATTAAAGCTGTATCAATAGGTTGATGTTAATAAATTAAGCAAGATTGATACAAAGTTTTTATCTTTAGAATTTCTAAAAAACTTTATTACTTGCTTTAGACATGGTATTTATGATGTGTACTAAGTTTTTGTATGTAATAGAAATCTATTGCCTCAGAGTGTATTAAGCATAAAATATGAAAAACACAACAATCAAGTCGGTTTAAGTATCTGTTATCGCACTCTCAGGAGTATGGTTCAGTGTTTCAGTAAAAGCTTTCACTCTTATTGATAGTTTTAATGCTGGCGTTGGAAATCAAAATATTACAGATGATAATAATGATGGTACTAACTTTACCGATAATATTCCTACTATCGGAAGTGCATCTGGCTTACCTCCATCCCAAGTATTAGGTACAGTTAGAGACTTTTCTGTACTTGCTTCTCCTAACTCCGACCCACTCAATGCTTTTACTTCTGCCACTGCCGCTACTGGAAACTTTGCAGAATCAAATCTTCGGTTTACAAAGAACCCTGGGCTTGGTAATGCCAATTTTATACTCGATTATGATGCAACCGCTGGATTCCTCGGAACTGGACCTGGAGGCATTACCATAACTGGATTAGGTGCTGTTGATTTTATACAAGGCAATCCACTTGTTAACGTTGGTGTCCAATTTCTAGTTACAAATACCAATGATTTACTACCTGGTTCCATTGCTACCCTAACGGCCTATAGTAATAACGGTGTTATCTCTGGTACATCTACCGCTGTTGCTATTGATTCAATTCTCAAACCAACAGGCAGCCAAGTTTTCTTTTCGTTTCTCGACTCTGGGTTCACTGCTCCGGGCGTTAACTTTACTAGCATTAGTGCCCTCAGATTTAATTTTACACTTGTAAATACTACCTTACAAACTTCTAATGTTTCCTTCGAACAAGTTGAAATTGCACAGGTTCCCTTTGAGTTTAATCCTGCGATTGGGGTTGGTGTTTTAGGCTTGGCTTGGGGAGCCAACCAACTCAGAAAAGCAAAGAAAGTAACTAGCAAGTAAGTTTCTGAAGACTGACAATTACTCTTTGCTCCAAACAGCGAGATTTAGTGAATTACCAGAATATTAACGGATGCCTTAAGCTATCTTCCTAGACTATATGTCTGGGAATTTTTTTCTAAATACTCTTTTCCCGCTATGAAAATAGACATAATTGCAATGGGGTCAAGGGGCACAGCCCCCACGAATACTAATCTTTGACTATTAAGGGATTTTAGTATTATCAAATGCAAGCGCTCAAATTAATAATGTTTAGGTAAAGCCAATAGGTAAGATTAAGCGTTTATGCTAAATTAAAAAATAGAGTTCATACTTACAGCACTTTGATTTCAAATCCGCCACAAAAAGGGTCGCAGGGCGTAGCCCCGTTATGGTTTTTACTTTTCTATCTGTGGCACGTTTGATCGTAATTCGCTGTAAGAATTATGACTAAGTTACTTGATAAAGCTTTTACGATTGCATCAGAACTTTCCGATATAGAGCAAGTTGACACTCCCACCGATAAATCGGGGGATTCTCACTTCAACCAGACAACTTATGCTTTAGACTTTCATCTAAAACACAGAGGTTAATCTGTCCCTGAGCGTTAATTTCGCTAAGCCCTAGCGTATTTAATCCTTTGTTAAGGATGTTGATAGCTGCATTATGGTCACGATGCAACTTACAACCGCAACTACAAGCATTAGTACGAGTGCTAAGTGACTTTTTGATTATTACGCCGCAACTTGAACATTCCTGACTTGTGTAATGCGGCGCAACTGCTACAGCATGAGTATCAAATACCTTAACGTAGTAATCGATCCAGTCCGTAAACATTGACCATGAAGCATCGGAAATAGACTTGGCTAAACAATGATTTTTAACCATATTCCTGACTTGCAAATCTTCGTAAACTACCAAACTATTAGTTTGGACTAAAGTTCTTGCAGTTTTAACTACAAAATCTTTACGTTGTCTACTGATTTGCAAATGTTTCTTAGATAATTGTTTCCGTGCTTTTCTTCTACGGATCGATCCTTTCTTAGTCTTAGAAAATCTACGATTTAGTTTTTTGAGCTTACGTTCAAACTTTCTAAGTAATCTAGGATTTTCTACAGTATTACTATTGGAGTCAGTGTAAAAATACTCCAATCCAACATCAATACCAATGTGATTACCGTTGTTACATAGTGATTCTTTCCTTTCTACATCAATGCAGAATTGAACATAGCAACCATCGGCACGTTTAACGATTCTGACTCGTTTAATTAGTTTGGAATCGTAGCAATTTAAGTCACGAGTACCAATTAGTTTAAGCTTACCGATATTAAATCCATCGCTAAAATTGATAGATTTTTATCGGTTGAGAGTTTCCAGCCACAGGTTTTATACTCTACTGATCTGGTGTGTTTCTTAAACTTTGGATACCCTTTCTTACCAGAAACTTTCTTTTTACAATTCTCAAAGAATCGTTTAACTCCAAACCACGCTCTTTCAGCACTGGACTGTCTAGCCATTGAATTTAATTTATCTGCAAAATCAAACTCTTTAGCTAAAACTGCCATGTACTTATTCAGATCATAGCCATTAACACCTTTATTATCATTAAAGCTTTATTTCGGCAAAACTGGGCAGTTCTGATAGCTTCATCTATAGCTATAAACTGTTGCGGTTTTGCTTTAACTTTGTACTCTAAGACAATCATGATAGTTTTTAGGATGCACGTTTGATTATAATCCAGTAAGTGCTTACCGCAATTCATCCCGTCGGTAAACCGAGGGTCTTCTTGCGGATGAAAGATAAAATTGCCAATAATATTGTTAGTTAGTCAGAATGCCGTACCAGAAGCGGTTTTAAGCATGAGCATAGAGGGGATCGAACCCCCGACACCTAGGACCGGAACCTAGTGCTCTATCCACTGAGCTATATGCCCTCAAGAAGATAATAGCATAAGACTTTAAGGTGCCTGAATCTTATAAATGGCTTTACTTGCTAGAATAAGTATAGAATTGGTATCATAAATTTAAGGTTCCCATGGCAAAAAAGATAATCTTTGGCTTGATTTGGCTGGCATTTGGAACCTACGCTTTTTTGTTAGCTCCTCCCGATCAACCAGATACCAATCTATTGATTCAAAATCTTATAGGTGGACGCTTAGAGGGAATTAACCCAGTAATCATTGCTCTATTTAACATCATGGGAATTTTACCTATGATTTTTGCCTGTGTACTTTTTAGTGATGGGCGAGGGCAGAAGGTTCCTGCTTGGATTTTTGCAACTTTGTCATTTGGCATTGGGGCATTTGGGCTGTTACCTTACTTTGTCCTCAGAAGTAGCAATCCTACATTTATCGGCAAAAAAAGTTGGCTAATTAGATTTTTCGATTCTAGGTGGCTGGGAGTTTTACTTGCGATCGCCTCCGTAATTTTAGTTGGATATGCATTTAGAGAGGGCAACTGGTCAGATTTTGGCGTTCAGTTTCAAACGAATCGATTTATTAATGTCATGAGTCTAGATTTTTGTGAGTTGTGTTTGCTATTTCCGTGGCTATTAGCCGATGATATGCACCGCAGAGGCATGGAAAGCTCTAATGTTTTTATGATGCTTTCAGCAATTCCTTTATTTGGGGCATTAACCTATTTGTGTCTGCGATCGTCATTAATTAGTTTTGATCCCCCTCAAGATATTGCCTTAACATCTTAAAGTTTAATTAATCTAAGTGAACTAATCGCTAAAATACCCTATGAGAATGGGGTAAGATATGCCTAACCTATTAAGTTAAATAGCCAAAAGCTAATTAAAATGACTGACTTTACTCCCTATAAAAAACTAGGAGTTACGGAAGATGCCTCTTTTGAGGAAATCAAGGATGCTCGCGATCGCCTAATTGTAGAGCTAGACGGCGATACTTCTGCCCAAGAATTGGTGGAAGCTGCTTACGATGCCATTCTTATGGAGCGGCTTAAGGCAAGGCAAGAGGGTAAGATTAAAGTCCCAGATCGGATTAGGTTTCCTGAAAAAAATGTAGTTACATCTCCTACCCTACTGCAGCCTAAAGTCAATCCCAATAAGTTACAATGGCTTTCAAACCTCACGGATACGCCTAGTCGCCAAGACGTACTCACCTACGTTGGCATATTCGGTGGCTTATTCGGCTTAAGCATCATACTCCCAAATTCCAGCAGTATTTGGATGGCGTTGGCATTATTAGCAAGTATTTATTTATTGAGACGTAAGGAAAATCGGTTTTGGCGATCGCTACTTATTGCCCTATCAGGATTAGTATTGGGAGTATTTTTAGGCTTAGGTTTATTATCTGTGGTTAATGCACCCCAATCTGCCTACCAAATTTCCACAGGTATTATTCTTTTAGTAATGTGGCTGGTTACAACGCTTCTACGCTAAAGGCAGAGGCAATATAGCTATAAAGTTCAAGATCTTCATTCTTACCATTCATAGTTACAAGTGCCACATCAAATCGGCAACTTAAATCATATAGTTGGGGATGACATCTTAAAAAATCTAGGGCAGATAGATGTATCTTTTTTTGCTTAGACTTACTAATTGCCAAGGCTCCATTTAAGTCCCAGTTATTTGGAGTACGAGTTTTGACTTCTACGAAAATTAACCACTCGCGATCGCAGGCTACTATATCCAACTCTCCCCAACGACAATGCCACTGGGTTGCTAATATTTGCCAACCTTGAGCCTTAAGTAATTCTGTAACTAAATTTTCCCCTAGATTTCCCAGAATCTTTTTTTGCACTTATTTAATTTTTGCGCTTAATGAATTTTTTGCATTTAATTAATTTGATTTTTAGGGATCTAGAAAGCCCATACTCCCTTCCCACCATAGAAATATACACAGTTTAAATGGCGTTAAGGGGCAAAGCCCCTCCGTGGGGGCGCAGCCCCCACACCCCCTAAAGACTAATCTTTGACTGGGAAGGGAGTAGCTAGGGTTTAACTATGGGTTTAGGTGAGACTGGAATTTGAGGCTTTGGTGTAGCTTTAGGAGATGGTTGCAAATTTTGGATGCGGACTGACTTAAAAATATTTTGCATGAATGTAAACCCTAGAAAAGTCGGAATCGCCATAATCAGTATAAGTATCACAATTGCAATATATTTTGTAGTCTGGCTTCCATAGTGGGATCGGTAGGGGTCTAATTTTGCTAGGTGATCCCGCTCTCTGAACATGACGGGGCGGCGAAATCGCAAACGGCTATCATCTAGCTTTTCTAAAAGAATCCATCCTGACTCCAACTCCTGTTCGCAGACCATTTTCAATAATTTATATTGACGAAATCCATCATTCCCTGTCTTTAGGATTTTAAATTCCCAGCCTTTTTGATGTTCTTGATAATTATGAAGTTCTTCTTCTTGTTTTTGAGTCATGTTCGACTGAAATGCTTTCCTATTAATAATTAGTAGTAGCAGACTTAGATCTAGAGTAAATAAACTGGCAATTAAGGT
>JBBQHY010000131.1:0-6770 GCA_038324415.1 Pseudanabaenales cyanobacterium
TCTGGTGGATAGTAAAGAGGTCCAAGGGGTAAGCGATCGCCCAAAATCGTCTTAAGTTCTTCAATACCTGTGCCATTCAAAGCTGAAAACGGCAGGGTGTCCCATTTCGAATATTCGGCAAAATCCGTATAGGTTCGCAAAATATCAGCGGAGGGCGCACCATCAATTTTATTTAAACCCACCACCGCAGGGACTTTAGCACTACTAATAATGTCAGCAACAAAGCGATCTCCTGTTCCCATCGGCACCGTACTATCCACCACCCACACTACTAAATCTACAGCCGAGATTGCTCGGATCGCATTATGGACAATGGTTTCACCTAACAAGTGATGAGGTTTATGAATTCCTGGAGTATCTACTAAAATTAGTTGGGAATGCTCGAGGGTAAGAATGCCTTGTAAACGATTGCGCGTAGTCTGAGGGGTAGGTGAGGTAATCGCTATTTTTTGACCGACTAGGGCATTAAGTAAAGTAGATTTACCCACATTTGGTCTGCCAACTAAAGCAACAAATCCTGATTTAAAGCCTTCTGGGGCTGCTGGTATAAGCATGATTCTTTATATTTTTCACTCTAAAAGATTCTGTATCCATTTGGGCGGAGAACTGATGGGGTTACCGAGGCGATCGCATAGTAACCATCCTGAAATATGAACCAAAATCATATAGGCAAAGTTTGCCAAGATAATACCGCCGATCGCCCAAGTTTGAATTAGCCATAACTCTGGCTGCTCTAGGGAACCAAATAGTTGGAACAGCCACCGAATAAATTCTGTAACTTGAACCGTACTAAAAGCCCAAAGATTTTCACCTAAAAGTGCTGAAAGCAAGAAAAACTGAAAGATTACCCCGCAAGCACCCGCGATCGTGCCCAAGGAAATGGTTAAAACCCAAGGCGATCGCCGCTTCCACAAACACCCTAACATCACTGCTGTCAAACCGTGGGGAATTAAAAACTGAATACTACGAGTTGGTCCCATCAAGATTGTTAGGAGCAACACCGATACTGTCATTGTCATCCAAGCTGTCCGTTGTCCCCAGCGCAAATAGGCAAGGGCAATGGGAATGGGGTAGAGCATCCGTAAAAATGGACCTAGGGGAAAGTAATAATTAATTAAAAAGATGATGCCCGTAGTGCTGGCAAGAAAAGCCGTTTCCACCATTGCCAAAGTTCGAGAATTAGACATTATTTTTATTACTTTCCCTAATATTTTCCGTATCCCAAAGCTGACCACCCTTGCCATACAACCACCATAGACCTAATCCCCCAATGGCGATCGCACTCAGACTAATAAGTTGAGCAATCCTTAAGGAGCCAAACATCAAGCTATCGGTTCTTAAGCCCTCAATCCATACTCTTCCCAGACTGTAGGTAATTAAATAAACCATAACTAAGGTACCCCGTTTTGCTTGGGGAAATCTATTTAAGATCATGATCAAAATTGTGAATACCATCAAGTTCCATACAGATTCATAGAGAAAAGTCGGATGAAAAAATGGTTCAGCATAAAACTCAGGCGGACGCTTATCGGGAGGAATTAATAATTTCCAAGGGAGGTTAGTCGGACTCCCGAATGCCTCAGAGTTAAAAAAGTTACCCCACCGCCCGATCGCCTGTCCCAAGATTAAGGAAGGCATGGCTATGTCTGCTAACTTCCACACGGAAACTTTATTGAGCTTGGCAAAAATAATAGCGGCGATCGTCCCCCCAATAATGGCACCGTGAATGGCAATTCCCCCTTCCCATACCGCAAACATTCTGGGCACACTTAGCCCCCCCAAGATTGGCACCCAAGGTTGATCTTGAAACCGCTCCCAACTAAAGATCACGTAGTAAGCTCTAGCCGCAGGAATTGCCCCAATTACTAACCAAATTGTCAAATCGCCAATCAAATCTGGATTTATACCCCGACGAATCGCTAGTTTCTGTGCCAAAGTTGTGCCAATAATGACAGCGATCGCAATCAAAAGACCATACCAACGGATTGAAAAACTACCAATTTCTACAGCAATGGATCCGGGTGAAGTAAAAACTAGTGCGAAGGATATAGCCAACATATTAAGTAAAGCAATTACTTGGGCAGTCAAAGAAGTTAATTCTATCATTGGCGATCGCAAATCCCTGATTGGCAACAATAGGGAACTCAGAGTAATTACTAAAGGTCATAGTAAACAATAGGTGACACAATCAAATCCTCACATTTGAATTATCTCATCCCAAAATCAATAGCACTACTCCCTTTCTAGTCAAAGATTAGTCTTTTGGGGGTGTCTTGACCCTATTTCACCTATGTATATTTCTAAAGTGGGAAGGGAGCATTTAATGAAACCAGTTAATAAATCAAGTTAATAAATCAAGTTAATAAATCAAGTTAATAAAATAAGTTAATAAAATAAGAGGTCTTAATATGCAAGTTAAACATATCTCATCTTTTTTACTACTAGCTTCAGTCTTGGGAGGAGTTGTCACTTCATCTCCCGCTTTAGCTGAACCAACTAAAATTTCCCAAGCCTTTCGTCAAAATTTAGTTTTAAAAGCTGGAGAAATCATAGAAGTTAGATTAAATAGCAATGACACCCTCTATGTATCTAGGGGCGAACGTAAAGCCGCAGAACTACGCGTTGATCAACCTGTCGTCTCTGATAATGGTAATATCCTGATTTCTGAAGGGGCAATCATCAGTGGTGAATTTATCCCCGTGTCAGGTGGTTCCAAATTTGTGGCAAGAACCTTAACCACTCAAGATGGAATGATCAGAATTGTAGGAGAAACTGACTTAATTAATGATGTCAAAGATCCCCGTGAAACTGGTATCGGTTCGCTCCTTGGTGATGCTGGGATCGGGGCTGCCGCTGGTGCGCTTTTAGGTGGAATCTTTGGCGATCGCTCGATCTCTACAGAAAAAATCCTCGGTGGAGCCGCCGCCAGCATCATACTTGGTAATGTCACCGCTCCACAGGTTGTGGTAATCGATCCCGCTCTACCCCTCAGTATTGTGACCAAGCGCAAACTCACCTTTAGAGCCCAAAGCTTTTAGTAGTTACTTAATGTACTACCTTCATAAAAAATTAGTCTCCCAAATCCCAAAAATTGCCCATGGGGATCATCACCTTCAGGAAATGCTGTAACTCCAAACAGATAAATCCCCCCATAGCGAGGATTCCGCTCAGGTCTTAATTTAATATCTATAGTCTCTCCCGCAGGAATAGGCGGATTAAATGTCACGGTAACAGTCTTATCTGGGGCAATGGTGATCGCTATTCCAGATTGGCTCTCATCAAGATCAAAATTCACATCATCGCTTGCTCGAAACTGCTTAATTTCCACTTTTTGCAAAGTTTCGCCCGCATCCTTAGGAATAGTAACCTTAAAATAGTAAATTGCCCCAGAGACGTTCACAGCCTTTTGCGTACTGTAAGCATCCCCAAGTTGGGGAACTTGGTCAAAATAGGTTTTGCCATTCATTAATGTCACAGCATTACCAGATGGGATGAGAAAGTAAGTAAGTAGGGTTAAAGCTAATCCTAAAATATAAATTTGACGGCGCATAAAGATCAAAATTAAATGAAGTTTAATGTTCAAAGGTAATTAGTTCAGTTTATACAAAAAACTTAGAACGCTTACCGCTAGACTTGGGTAGTAGAAAAATTAAACTTAATTTAATTTAATTGCCGATCAGATTTGGAGAAATTTTGATGAGTTCCTCAGTCCTAGAGTTATCATTGGCTCAAGTTATTGATCAAGAAAATGCGATACGAGTCATTGACTCTAGATTTCGTTACCGCCTCAAGGTGATGGAAGAGCTTTTAGAGTCAGTTTTATTGGATGAATCTGGGCAGGTGTTAGTTGATCTTTTACGGCAATTGCGATCAATGTGTTCTCCAGAGGGGCAAGCTCCAGAATACCCTGCCCAAGCAGTATTAAAGGTGGTAGAAAGCCTAGATTTACCTCAAGCCATCACAGCTGCTCGTGCCTTTGCCCTTTATTTTCAATTAATTAATATTATTGAGCAAAACTACGAACAGGAGGAAACCAGTCAGCAACGCGATCACAGTATGGGTGAAGCAAAATTTCCCCTAGGCACATTTCGGTGGCTTTTCCCTGAACTCAAACGGCAGAATGTCCCAGATCGCCACATTCAAACTTTAATCGATCAGCTAGATATTCAATTAGTTTTTACTGCCCATCCCACAGAAATTGTGCGGCATACAATTTTAGATAAACAACGAAGTATTGCTAAAATCCTCAAGCAATTGGATGGGTTTGTGGCAGCAGATAATTCTCTAAACTGGGAAGCACAGGCTTTACAAGAGCAATTAGCTGAAGAGATTCGGGTATGGTGGCGCACGGATGAACTGAATCAATCCCAGCCAACAGTTTTAGACGAAGCCGATTACACTCTGCATTATTTCCAAGAGGTTTTATTTGATGCCATTCCGATTTTGTATGATCGCCTCGAACGGTCATTAAAAAGCACATACCCCTACTTGGAGTTACCCGCTTCTAATTTTTGTAAGTTTGGTTCTTGGGTAGGCTCAGATCGCGATGGAAATCCCTTTGTTACGCCCGAAGTTACTTGGCAAACTGCTTGCTATCAGCGTAGTCTGGTTTTGGATAAGTACATTAATTCGGTAAATAAGCTCATTGGCAGTATGTCTTTATCCCAGCAGTTAACGGATGTTTCCCAAAACCTACTGGATTCTTTGAGCCAAGATCAGTTTTATATGCCTGATGTCTACCAAGACAGTGCTGTTCGCTATCGTTATGAGCCTTATCGTTTCAAATTATCCTACATTCGGAAGCGATTAGAAAATACCCGCGATCGCAATCTTAAGGTTAAATCCACAGGCTGGGAAGCTACAGAATATGTTTTGGCTATTCCCGAAAGCGATCACTCACTTTATCGTGATGCCAACCGATTTTTGGAGGAATTATATCTTTTACAATCTAGCCTGAACACCACTAAATTAGATTGCAAGGCACTAAAAACTCTAATCCGTCAAGTTGAGGTCTACGGCTTCCATTTGGCACACTTGGATATTCGTCAAGAAAGTACCCGTCATGAATTAGCGATCGCCGAGGTAGCAGACCATTTACAGATTTTGGGCGATCCCTATTCCGAAATGTTAGAAGAACACAAAGTCGCATGGCTATCCCACGAAGTGCAAACCCGCCGTCCTTTACTACCTAGGGATTTAATCGGGTTCTCCGACAAAACCGTAGAGACGATCGCCACGTTACGAATGGTAGCAAAGTTGCAAAAGGAATTCTCCGCCAGCATCTGCAAAACCTACATTATCAGCATGAACCATAGTGTTAGCGATATTTTGGAAGTAATGCTCTTGGCAAAAGGAGCAGGGCTTTACGATGTGGCAATGGGAACTGGAAGCTTGGCGATCGTACCCTTATTTGAAACTGTCGAAGATTTGAAAAAAGCACCCCAAGTTTTAACGGAATTATTCCAAATTGAGATTTATCGTAAATATCTTGCCAGCCAAAATCATCTCCAAGAAGTGATGTTGGGTTATTCGGATAGCAATAAAGATTCAGGATTTTTAAGTAGTAACTGGGAAATTTATAAGGCACAGCAAGCATTACAACTAACTGCTCAAAAGTTTGAGGTGGAGTTACGAATTTTCCACGGACGGGGTGGTTCAGTGGGCAGAGGCGGAGGACCTACCTACGAAGCAATCTTGGCACAGCCAGGACATCGGTTACACGGACGGATCAAAATCACGGAACAGGGCGAAGTCCTCGCTTCTAAATACTCTTTGCCTGAGTTGGCATTGTATAACCTTGAAAGCATTACCACTGGTGTAATTCAAGCGGGACTGTTACCCAATACCTTTGGTACTTTGACGGCGTGGTTAGAGTTGATGGAAGACTTGGCACAGCGATCGCGCAGTATCTATCGAGAATTAATTTATGAACAGCCCGATTTAGCTACCTTTTTTCATCAAGTTACTCCCCTTGAAGAAATTAGCCAACTCCGTATAAGTTCTCGTCCTGCGAGGCGTGCTGGGAAAAAAGACCTAGCTAGTCTGAGGGCGATTCCATGGGTATTTGGTTGGACTCAGAGCCGATTTTTATTACCTTCCTGGTACGGAGTGGGCACGGCTTTAGAAGAATTTATCATCGAAAATCCAGAATTACATTTAACTTTGCTCCAGTCTTTATATTCCAAGTGGTCATTTTTCAAAACTGTGATTTCCAAAGTGGAAATGACCTTAGCAAAGGCTGACTTGCAAATTGCCCACCACTATGTACGGGAACTATCAGAAATTGGCTATCAAGAACAGTTTGAGGAGATGTTTACGCAGATTAATCAAGAATATTTACGGACTTGTCAGGTTGTTTTAAAAATTACAAATCATGAACATTTATTAGATGGCGATCGCGATTTGCAAAGATCAGTTCAACTTCGGAATGGTTCCATTGTACCTTTGGGATTTATCCAAGCTTCTCTAATTAAACGCCTCCGTCAACATAAATCCGATATGCGATCGCGCTATTCCAAAGGTGAGTTATTACGGGGCGCACTACTCACGGTTAATGGCATTGCCGCAGGTATGAGAAATACGGGTTAAAATTAAAAAAATGAATACTGCTTACAAACAACCCATAGACAGATTAAAGCGGCATATGGCAGAATATCAGCCTCAACTTAAATGAGCAATAGAAGCGATCGCAATTTTAGAAAATACCGATCCAGATTTGGATGAATTTTGTTATGCTCTTGCTGAACTTCACGTTTCATCTACAATCCTAG
>JBBQHY010000132.1:0-6764 GCA_038324415.1 Pseudanabaenales cyanobacterium
ATTTCAGCATTATCCATCGCCACCAGTTCTACCACCGCCGCATGGAGTTGATTGGTGTCAAAGGCAGGTGCCGTGCAACCTTCAAGATAGCTTACATAACTTCCTTCCTCCGCCACAATTAGGGTGCGTTCAAATTGTCCCGAATCACCATTGTTAATCCGAAAATAGGTGGATAAATCCATGGGACAGCGCACGCCCTTGGGAATGTAGCAAAAGGAACCATCGGTAAAGACGGCAGAGTTCAAAGCAGCATAATAATTGTCAGCAATAGGGATCACACTACCCATGTACTTTTTAACTAATTCAGGGTAATCGTGCATTGCCTCGGAAATAGAACAGAAGATCACTCCAACTTTGGCAAGGTCTTTTTTGAAGGTCGTAGCAATGGAAACACTATCAAAGATGACATCTACTGCGACATTAGAGAGCCTTTTTTGCTCGGAGATTGAAATCCCGAGCTTGTTAAAGGTATCTAGGAGTTCGGGATCGACTTCATCAAGGCTTAATTTTTTCTTAGATTGCTTGGGAGCTGAATAGTAAATAATATTCTGATAATCAATAGTTGGAAAATCCACATTGGCCCACGCAGGTGGAGTCATTTTTAACCACTGCCTGTATGCCCTGAGTCGAAACTCCAGCATAAATTCTGGCTCATTTTTTTTAGCCGAAATCATCCTAACTACATCTTCACTTAGCCCTCTGGGAATGGTGTCTGACTCGATGGGGGTGACAAATCCATACTTGTAAGGTTGGTTGACTAATGCCTGTAACGTTGCGGTCATAGTTTTTATAGGATTAATGTGGAATAATAATTATTAATTCAGACTAAAACAACAAGTGTGTTTCTTAATGTTTATTTTAAGGTATTTCTTCTCGGCTTAGCAATATATACGAGTATTAAATTTTAGGTTTTGTCTTATATTTTTTCTGAGTGTTTTCGTAAATTTAAAATTAAGGAAAATATGTGGCTATAATCTTGAGGTTTGTAATAGGTAGTTTTTAAGATGGCGATTTTAGATCAGAAAGGGCGACTATTTGGCAAGATTAGTATTATGGATTTAGGTGCGATCGCCATAGTTTCTTTAACTTTAGTCGGTTTGTTACTGGTACCTTCCAATTCTGGAACCTCGATCGCCCAAATTGTGACTGCTGAGACCAAACCTGTAGAAGTAGAGATGATGGTACGGGGGCTAACCGTAGTCGATCCAGAGAGTCTTATTAAAGTTGGGGAAAGACCAAACATTGTGATTCGGAATCAGCCCCGTGGTCAAGTTACGGTCAAAGTGGTAAAAATATTAGTACCTAAAATCCCTGTACCTAAGGCTGATGGTACTGTCAATATTATTCCCGATCCACGCTTAGAAGAAATCTATTCCCGTGACTTTGCTATTACCCTGCAAGCCAATGCCAAAGTTACAAATGATGGGGTCGTTTTAGAAAGTGAAAAGGTCAAAGTTGGTACTCCCATTGAGATTGAAAGTCCAAGATATATCATGCGAGGTAGTGTGATGTCAGTTAGGTATTAGGTTCGTGTATGCTTGTAACGACGATAACCTAAAAATACAAACATGACAGTTTCACCATTAAACACTAGCCAGAGTCAAACAGTTAAAACTGAAACCAAGTGCGAAATTAAAGATATTGGGCTTGCCAGTTTAGGCAGACAACGGATTGAATGGGCGGGTCGCGAAATGCCTGTACTTAAACAAATTCGCGATCGCTTTGAATCTGAGAAGCCCTTAGCAGGAATCAGAATTGCCGCCTGTTGCCACGTTACTACTGAAACCGCTAACTTGGCAATCGCCCTGAAAGCCGCAGGTGCCGATGCCGTATTGATTGCCAGTAATCCCCTTTCCACCCAAGATGATGTCGCTGCTTGCTTAGTTGCTGATTATGGTATTCCCGTCTATGCCATTAAAGGTGAAGATAATGAAACCTACAAACGCCACGTCAAAATTGCCCTAGATCACCGCCCCAATATTATTATTGACGATGGTAGTGATGTCACCACCGAATTAGTTGTGGAGCGTTCACATCAGTTATCTGAAGTCATTGGTACTACCGAAGAAACCACTACAGGTATTGTCCGTCTAAGGGCAATGTTCAAGGCTGGGAAGCTCACCTTCCCAGCGATCGCTGTTAATGATGCTGAAACTAAGCACTTCTTTGATAACCGCTACGGTACTGGGCAATCTACCCTTGATGGCATTATCCGTGCCACTAATATTCTTCTTGCTGGTAAGGTCATTGTCGTCGCTGGCTATGGCTGGTGTGGTAAAGGTGTAGCTGATCGGGCTAAGGGAATGGGTGCCAGTGTAATTGTAACGGAAATTAATCCTGTACGGGCGATCGAAGCCGCTATGGATGGCTTCCGTGTTATGCCTATGGACGAAGCTGCCAAACTTGGAGATATTTTTATCACCGTGACTGGCAACAAACACGTAATCCGTGGTGAACATTTTGCCACAATGAAAGATGGAGCGATCGTTTCTAATTCGGGACACTTTGATGTGGAGCTAGATTTGGTAGCCCTAGAAGAGCAATCTGTCAGTAATAGCTTTGTCCGTAACTTTACCCAAGAATATCGCCTCAAATCTGGTAAATCTGTTGTAGTGCTGGGCGAAGGTCGTCTCGTCAACCTAGCTGCCGCCGAAGGACATCCCGCCAGTGTGATGGATATGAGTTTTGCCAACCAAGCTTTAGCGGCTGAGTATTTGGTCAAAAATCAAGGCAAGTTAGAAGCAGGAATCATTAATCTGCCTATGGAAATTGACCAAGAAATTGCCAGTTTGAAACTAGCTGCGATGGGGATTAAGATCGATACTCTGACCGATGCTCAAATCAGCTACATAAATTCTTGGACAGAAGGTACATAGTCTATCGTTTTCTGGCTTATGATCCCTCAGCACACCTCAAAAGGGGGATCATAAGTGATAGGGATTGTAATTTATTTTTATCCATGCGAACGCCCTCCAGCTTCTCTATATCTTTATTCATGGGATATGATCCAAAAATTTTATAGTCAAAGTCCATGAATCATGATGCGTCTGTTTTACTGGCAGTTAAAGATGTTGTAGCAGGTTATGTAACAGGAGTTGATATTTTACAGGGTATTAACTTAGTTGTGCGTGAGCAGGAGCTAGTCACCGTAATTGGTGCAAATGGAGCAGGGAAATCCACCTTAGCAAAGATGATTTTTGGCTTGGTACCTGTGCGATCGGGGGAGGTAACTTTTAATGGCAAAAAAATCAATGGAATGCTGCCTAACCAAATTGTGGGCGAAGGCATGGGCTATGTGCCGCAGGTTGCCAATGTGTTTCCATCTTTAAACATTTCTGAAAATTTAGACATGGGAGCATATACTTCTGTAGAGAATGTTCAGGCTCAAAAACAAAAAATCTATGATATTTTTCCTGCTTTAGCCAAACGTAAACGGCAACGGGCGGGGACGCTCTCAGGGGGAGAACGGCAAATGTTGGCAATGGGCAGAGCCTTGATGCTATCTCCTAAGCTTTTAATTTTAGATGAACCTACGGCAGCACTTTCACCAATTTTAGTTAAGGATGTTTTTGATTTAATCCAGTACGTCAATAGTCTAGGTACCACAATTATTTTAGTCGAACAAAATGCTCGAAAGGCACTATCGATCGCCCATCGAGGTTATGTTCTAGATGCAGGGTGCGAGCGGTTTGAAGGCAAAGGTAGCGATTTACTGAATGATCCAAAAATTGGTGAGCTATATTTAGGTGTCGGTCACGGACATAGGGATTGAATGTTATTCTGTGATGGCATTAATCGCCCATATTCTTGAGATAAAAAATTCAAGGCATGAAAAATTTAGGTATCTGGTTCGTTAAACTCTTCCAGACTTTTTTGCTGGCGGGACAGGTGGTGTGGCACTTACTGATCAAAAGAAAATTACACTGGCGGAATACTGTAGACCAAATGTCAGTGGTTGGCACAGAATCTTTATTGATTACGTTAGTAACTGCCAGTTTTGTGGGGGGCGTATTTACAATTCAAGTTGCCAAGGAATTTATTAATTTTGGCGCAACCCAAGCGATTGGTGGAGTCTTGGCGATCGCTTTAACCCGTGAACTATCCCCTGTATTAACTGCTGTAATTATTGCGGGACGAGTAGGTTCAGCATTTGCAGCGGAAATTGGCACTATGCAGGTCACAGAGCAAATTGATGCTTTGTATATGTTAAGAACTGATCCCATAGATTACCTAATTACGCCCAGGGTAGTGGCTTGTATTGTCATGATGCCGATTCTGACAACTCTCTCTCTGCTCACTGGCATGACTGGGGGAATTTTAATTTCACAGATTGCCTATAATATTCCCCAATCCGTATTTTTAAGCTCGGTCTTAACTTTTATGAAACCATGGGATTTAATTAGTGCGATCGTTAAGTCAATCGTTTTCGGTGCTTTGATTGCTTTAATTGGTTCTAACTGGGGAATTACAACTACTGGAGGCGCTAAAGGCGTGGGAGAATCCACCACAACCGCAGTTGTAACGGCTTTACTAGCAATATTTATCTGTAATTTTTTATTAACTTGGCTCTTATTTGGAGATTTGAGTAAAAATCTTGCCACTACTTTTTAACTAGATTTAACTAAATAACCTACTTCCAGCTAGAAAAAATTAATAGGATGCACTTCTACCTTGCCAGATAGCAGAGACTTGAGTTTAATGGTATTTATACTAAGCATGGGGAAATACAGTGACTAAACTAAGTGCGATCGTAAGTATCACAGCACAGGAAATCCTAGATTCACGGGGTAGACCAACAATTGAAGCCACAGTTCATCTCGAATCTGGAGCAATTGGCTTAGCTCAAGTTCCCAGTGGTGCTTCAACAGGTAGCTTTGAGGCACATGAACTACGGGATGGGGATAAATCAAGATACGGCGGTAAGGGCGTATTAGTAGCTGTCCAAAATGTTACTGAAAAAATTCTACCTTTGCTTGCGGGTCTAGATGCACTCGATCAAGAAACCTGCGATCGCACCATGATTAAAGCCGATGGATCGCAAAATAAATCTAATTTTGGGGCAAATGCAATTTTGGCTGTGTCCTTGGCGGTTTCTAAAGCAGCAGCAAATTACCTGCAACTTCCTCTTTACCGTTATCTAGGCAGCAGTATTTCTAATGTTCTGCCCGTACCACTGATGAACGTGATCAATGGTGGTTCCCATGCTGATAATAATGTCGATATTCAAGAGTTTATGATTGTGCCTGTGGGCGCACCGAGCTTTAAGGAAGCTTTACGCTATGGTGCCGAAGTATTTGCCAAACTGCAATCAGTTTTACACGACAAAAGTTTAGCTACTGGTGTAGGGGATGAAGGTGGTTTTGCCCCTAATCTGGAATCGAATCAAGCGGCTTTAGAACTATTAGTACAAGCTATTACCCAAGCAGGATATACACCTGGTAAAGATATTGCATTAGCTCTGGATGTTGCCGCCAATGAGCTTTATAAAGATGGCTTATATTATTTTGATGGCAAGGGTCATAGTGCAACCGAAGCGATCGCCTATTACGAAGGTTTAATTTCCAAATATCCTATTATTTCCATTGAAGACGGATTACAGGAAGAAGATTGGGCAAGTTGGCAAAGTATGACTAAGCAATTAACCAATACCCAGTTAGTTGGTGATGACCTATTTGTGACCAATCAAACTCGCTTAGAAAGAGGAATTAAAGAAAGTTGCGCCAATGCGATTTTAATTAAGCTCAATCAAATTGGCAGCTTAACCGAAACCCTTGAAACCATTGCCACAGCAGATAAAAATGGCTATCGTTCTGTCATAAGTCACCGTTCGGGCGAAACTGAAGATACCACTATCGCCGACCTAGCTGTTGCAACCCGTGCAGGTCAGATTAAAACTGGCTCCCTATGTCGCAGTGAAAGAATTGCTAAATACAACCGTTTACTTCGGATTGAGGCAGAACTTGGAGATCGGGCGGTTTATGCAGGCGCAGTGGGTTTAGGTATTGCGATCTAGATAATTATTATATGAATCTATCTAGGGCAGTTAATCTTTTTTCTAAACAACCTTTGATCTGTCTTGTTATAGCCATACTCTCGGCACTGATAGGCATAATTTTTCTCAATGGTTGGCTCCCTACTTCTCCAAATCGCCCATTTTTTCGTGATTACCAATGGATCATGGCAGTTCTATCAGGGCTTCTTACTACTTTCTTTCTTTACTGTGCTGCATTGGGGCTGGCTCAGAAGACGAAGAATTAATAAACTCAGATTAATCTAGTTCGGCATAATTAGACAAAGTGGTTTCAGTAGTAACTCAATTTCTGATGATGTGGAGATCGCTTAGTAAATATTTATCTTTATAAGCGATCACACTATAAATCTGTAAGCCCCATGATTAGGTCTATCAGATTTCTATTTAAATTCCTGAATACCTGCTGTGTTTAATTGGGCAATAAAAGCTTTAGTGTTCAAACCTTCATGTCCCTTGAACCCTTCAGTAATTAGCTTACCCCGCTCTTGAATTGCAGTTGTGTCCTGAGGGTTAGATTTGATCAATCTACTATAAGTATCTATAGCGTCGTACCAGAAGCCACTGCTGACATAGATTCTAGCTTTCTCTATATCGGTTTTAGCTGCATCTAGGGCAATTTTAGTTTCTGGTTTGGGTTCTATATAAGCGAAGATCCCGTTGGCAGTGACAACCTTACCTGAAGCCCACTTACATTTGACTCCCCACCGACGAGGAGTATTTGCATCTATAGACT
>JBBQHY010000133.1:0-6763 GCA_038324415.1 Pseudanabaenales cyanobacterium
TTGAAAGCTTTCTGCATACCTTACATTATACCGCAGTTTCTTGTAAGGGTATCTGCGATCAGCTAAGTAGATTGTTCGCTCTCGCTCACCGCCTTATATCCCACGGTTAAAACCGTTGGGTTTTACGGCTATTTCTATAAAGAAAATTAATTAGGAGATTTCCTTTAAAGAATATACCCAGCCCCCTGCCCCCAATTCTGGGGGTACAAGAAAATTTAGATCTTTCAAAATCCCCCAGAATTGGGGGATTTAGAGGGGCAGAATAGACTAAAACGAAGACAGGTAGGACTTATTTTTACACCGTAGCCAACTCTGGGGGTTCGGAATGGGTAATTTTTTTTACCAGAAACCGCCTTAGTACGCTCCCTTTTTAGCTAAAACCACAACTACAGTTCTCAGTAAAATCTCAAAGTCTAGTTGCAGCGACCAGTTTTCAATATAAGCAATATCAAGGCGAACCACTTCATCAAAGTTTTGAATCTCGGAACGACCTGATACCTGCCATAGTCCTGTAATTCCGGGTATAACCTGATGTCGAGTTAAGTGATGTTCAGCACAGTTATTAAAGTCTCGGAGGGATAGAGGGCGTGGTCCAACCAAACTCATGTCTCCAAGGATTACATTAAACATTTGAGGCAGTTCGTCAAGGCTATAGCGACGCAGGAATTTTCCTAAACCCGTTATTCGAGGATCATTTTTAACTTTAAAGTGAATGCCGTCTTTGCTCTCGTTCAAGCCTTCTAATTGCTTAATCATTTGATCAGCATTAGTTACCATTGTCCGAAATTTCCAAAACTGAAATGGTCTACCATGGAGTCCAATTCTAGTTTGTTTATAAAAAATTGCTCCCTGGGAATCTAGCTTAATGGCGATCGCAACGAGGATATAAATCGGAAAGGTGATTAGTACAAAGGCTGATGCCCCTAGAAAATCAAATAGCCGCTTTAAAGCAAAGTCGGTACCCGTAACAACGGGGGGGGATAGCTTCACCGAAGGAATGCCACCCAGAAACTCCAACTTGACAGTGTGAGTATAGATTTCTGATTCCGTGGGTAAGAGTCTAATTGTGATTCCAGCGTTCCGAAGATTCCAATACAAGAACATCCGCTTCTGTAAAGATTCCCAAGAACTAATAAATACCTCAGTCACTCCAGAATTGATGATGCGTTCTAGTGCCTGTTTTGGGAAATCATCGGAGGAGTTTAGCTCATCAAGATTAATCCAATCCACAACTTCAAAGCGATTTTGTTTCTGGATTGGTTTGACTAGGTTTAATTTGTCTTCTGGTCTGCCAACGAAGAATATGGGAATTCTGGCGGTTCCTTGTTTTCGCAGTTGGTAAATCACCAGATCTATGAGCAGACGCCCCGCACAGACAAAAGTCACGCTATACAACCATGAATATAGAAAAGTCTCCCTAGAGACAAGGGGAGTGGAGCCGTAGTAAAAAATAATCAGGGGAAATAAAAGCTGGGCAAAGGATAGGGTTTTAAAGAGGCGAAAATAATCTCGGCGGCGATCGCCTGAACGGTAAAGCCCTTGTACAGCCAACAACCCAGTTTGAATTGCTAGAAGAAGGGGAAGGAGTGCAAAATTATTTTGATCGATGCCTACTAATTGTACAGACACTAATTTCCAAGCTCCCCCCAGAAAGCAAGTATCTAAGGCAATTAGGGATAATACTCTGAGCCAGCTGTTACCTATACCTCGGCGTAACCTTTTTAGAGTTGGTGATCTCAGATCAGACATAGACTTGGAATATCCATAGGCTTCAGTATTTTTATTCTGAGTAGCAATGGTACCAGCTAAAGTTGCAGTTGGTTTAGTTTCAGTCATATTTTGAGATCCTCTAAATATATACCTTGATATGTATCTACAAAATGCATGAGATCAATAAATCTAATTACCACTGAGTTATTGACTAATGATTGGCTAATAATTGACTAATGACTGTAACTGTATACGAATGATTATTTAATAAAAAAGTTTCTGATGTTTTTGTGACTTTGCTTGATGATTATGGGGCAGTAATTTTTCTAGGATTACCCACAGTTTATATCTTTATTTACCCAGCTTAATCAAAAGCTCATGTATATTTTGCAGAATTTGGTGTTTACTTAACTCTCGGATGGAGTACTGACGGGCTTTAATTTTCATGATTTGGCGATCGCTATGATTTTGGCTTAGAAATTCAACTTTTTCTACAAGCTGTTTCACATTTTGAGGTATGCACACAATTCCCCCTGCATCATTCACTACATTTGCCACCTCGGTGTAGGCATTGGCAGTAGCAATTACAGCTCCACCACAAGCAAGAATTCCGCCAAGCTTAGATGGCATAACTAAATCTGCTACATCTGCACGCTGGGGCATGAGATGAATATCAGCAAGATTTAAGAGATTATTGAAATTTTCGAGAGGTTGCAAAGGTAAAAATCTCACATTTCCCATTCCCTCCGCCATTATCTCTAACTCCTGCCTAGATGATCCATCACCACAAAGAATGAACAGAATTAGCGGGTTATTGATCTCTTTGGCAGCGGCGATCGCAATTTCTAGCCCCTGTTTTTTACCCATGTTGCCAGAATAAAGTACGACAATTTGGTCTTGTCTAATTCCTAATTCAGAACGCAAAGGGCTAGGAGTATCTAGGGGAAAGATCGACTCCGTATCCACCCAATTCGGAAAGAGTTGAAGGCGATTTTGGTCTATGCCTTTATCAATCAGGCGTTTTTGCATGGGCGTAGCGATCGTTGAGACTTGATCAAACTGCTGAATTAACAATTTTTCGCATTTGAGGGTGACGTTTTTAAGAAAGTTGTTAGATAAAATTCCCATTTCAAAGGCAGCTTCAACTTCTAAATCTTGAATATGTAGCCATGATTTTGCCCCTCCTAAATTAGCTGCAACCTTGGCTCCGAGACTACAGGCGATCGCTGGGGCTATAACAAATACTAAATCAGGCTTCCACCTCAGTGCTTGCCATAAAATAATGGGGAAACTACTGATGGCAAAGGATAATAAATGTAAAATTCGTTTTAAGCCCGAAGGTTTATTAGGTACCCACAAAGGACAACGATAGATCGAAAGGCGATCGCTTTCCTGTCCATGCTGCCACCAGTTTGCATAACCTTGACTAATTTGCCAGGCGGGATAATAGGGGGGGGCGCAAACTACTCGGATTTCGTGATTTTGCTCTGACAACCATACGGCAAATTCCCCTGTATATTTACCAATACCAGTAAGTTCAGGTACATAGTTAAGACCATAAATCAGTATTCGCACAGTAATTCTACTTTTCAATTAAATCTGTCTAAGATTATCAAGAATTTGGATATTTATTAGAAATAAAACTTAGAACTAAAACTTAATGGTGCGATGGTGAAATGCCACTGACTCTACCAAACCGATCGCAATGAAGTTAGTCAAAAGTGCCGATCGCCCATAACTTAGCCATGGCAAAGGTATTCCAGTTATAGGGGCAACCCCTACAGTCATGCCAATATTAACTATAGTTTGAAACAAAATCATTGAAAATACACCAATCGCTAAGAGTGAACCAAAATTATCCCTCGATGCCATCGCCACTGAAACTAATCGCCAGCAAACGCCAAAAAATATGAGTAAAATCGTGACGCAACCTGCAAATCCCCACTCTTCTCCGATGGCTGAAAAAATAAAATCTGTATGTTGTTCGGGAATAAAATGCAGTTGGGTTTGTGTACCCTGTAGAAATCCCTTTCCCCATAGACTCCCTGAACCAATGGCAATCCTCGATTGAATTAGGTGATAGCCACCACCTAGAGGGTCTTGACTGGGATCAAGAAATAGCGTGATCCGCAGTTTTTGATAGTCTTGGAGCAATCCCCATAGTAAATGTCCGATTTCTGCTGCAATTAAATTTACTACTACTGCTACGATCGCACTGATTAAGCGCAACCAAGGTAAAGCTTGCCATGCGATTACTGCCATTAACCCCACCCATGCTAACCACAGGGGAATATAAATATTAAATAAAATCATAGAAATTAAGGGGGAAACCATCAGGACTAACCAGCCCAACTTTGCTCCACCCCAATACAGCATACCCAGACAAATAGCGGCGAAGACCAAAGCTGTACCCAAGTCAGGTTGGATAAAAATTAAGACCCAAGGTAAAATTGTTACCGATAGAACTTTGGCAATATCTAGGGGTTGTTGGATCGGGTGATTGTGCAAAATTGCCGCAAGTGTAATAATCACTCCCACTTTGGCAAATTCTGAAGGTTGCACATTTACGCCCAAAATTGGAATCCAGCTTTGCGCCCCTGACTCAATGCTTCCAATTAATAAAACTAAGATCAGCGAAAAGTTTGTAAGGGCATAGGTAAACCAGTGATAATAAAGAAGTTGATCGTAGGAAGTGCGAGCGAGCGCTAAAGCTATAATTGTGCCAATACTACCTATTGTTAAATGCCACCACCACTGTGCCGAATCAGGACTTAGCTCAGCACTAAAAATCGCCATGCTTCCAATTGCAGTTAAAGCGATCGGAAATAGTATGAGAAGTAAATCAAGATCACGCCATTCTCGCCACAGATTGCCCCACAAACGATTCATAATTATTTTGGATATTTAGGCAGGAACTCAAATTTACTATATTAGACAGGTACAAATACTTTATAGGTAAACCAGCCATATACCCAGCCGATCGTCAATCCAAGAAAAGCTAAGGTGCCAAAAAGTTGTAAAGCTTCTCTAGTTGTGATCCCAGATGCTTTGACTTGAGAGCCGATCACCGCATAGCTACCAGCGACCGCACCCGTAACTATGGCAGCATTAACTCCAGACAACACCTGATAGGTGCCTAGATTCACAAAAGTTGCAAAAGCTAAAAGCACTAATACCGAGGCAATTTCCTGTAGGGTTAATTTCTGATTTGGGGATTGCTGAATATCAGTTTCGGCATCAGTTTGACTAAAACCTAACCACATCGTCCCTGCGGCAACGGCGATCGCAATAAATCCAGCATTAACTCCATCAAATTTTACCACCATCCCCAAAGCCAACATTGTCGCTAAAAGCCCGCCATACCCTATAGCTAGAGACCAGACACTAGCAATCGCTAAAGCCAAAAATCCCCAAACCAAAGGACTAAATCCATATAACGTAAGTACTCTTACTGAATAGCCGAGAAATCCGTAACCTAAAAATATCCCCGAAATCGGCAGCCAGAAATAGATAGTTTGAGGTAGAGTTTCTAGAAGCTTTGTTGGGGAAATTCTCATGATTAAAGTAAATCCATAAATTGCGATCGCCACCACCGAAAACAAGTCCAACCAATTGCCAAGCATATTATGCCACTTAAAATTGCAGGCTGCATAAGCACCCAATCGGGAGGATTTCCAGATAGGGAAATCTGGCGAATACTTTCAATAATTGGTGCCAATGGATTTAATTGTAAAAATGGTCTGATCTTAATAGGAACGATTTCCGCAGGATAGAAAATAGGAGTGCTAATGCTAAGTACAAAAATTACTAATTCATAGAAATAAGATAAATCTCGAAAAAATACATATAAAGCACTAACTAAAAATGAAATCCCCATAGCTGCCATTATTAAGCCTAGAAAGGGTATAAACAAAGCCAAGATATTAATAAGGCTTTTAGAGGAAATTAGCGTGATTAAAATCAATAAGGGTAAAGTACCAACGCTCAGTTGAAATACATTAGAGCCGATCATTGATACTGGGAAAATACTAACTGGCAACTGAATTTTATTAAGTAATGCTCCATTGTGGACAACACTGGTCAGAGCTTGGGAAGTGGAAGAAGAGAAAAATGTCATTACCATTAATCCAGTGAAGGCTGCCAAGATATAATTGGGAATAGAGTTACCAAAATAAGAAGCAAAGGTCGTCCCAAAAATGGCTGTGTATAGCCCCGTACTGATCAAAGGATTAACCAGCGACCAATATATTCCCAAAAAAGAACCCCGATAGCGGACTTTGAGGTTACGTTCAATTAAAGTTCGTAAAAGTTCCCAATAACGTGCGATCGCCAAAACTGTTTTATTAGTATTAGGAAAATTGGCAGATAAATTAATAGATTCAGTCATAGCGATTTAATTTTGTGTGCTCAGAATAAGTTAGAAATCATCTTTTGTGCCATATACTTCCCAAGCTAAAGATACTAAAGCATTCAAGATTTTAGCGGCAACAATTGCCCCCCCCTTTTGTCCATTAATTAAGATATAGGGAATTGCTGACTGCTGAAGATAGGATTTAGCTACCCCAACATTTATAAATTCAGATGGCGTTGCAATCACCAAGGCTGGGGCGATCGCTTGGGATTTAATCAAGTCCGTTAAGGTTTCAAGGGCAGATTGGGATTCTCCAACCACAAAAATTCCACTAGGGTATCTCTGTGCCAAGGTTTCCATGCCCCAAGCTGCTTGAGATTTTTGCTTTTGGGGACGAGTAATAACATTTGCACAAATATAAGAACCATTGGCAAAGGTAGATTGCAGAGTCGGAGTAATAGCCATCTGCACTGTAGCTACATCGACAATTATGGAGGTTCTGGCGGCGATCGCTGCGGCTCCTTTTTCTAAAGCCTGATCGCTAAATTGAATTAAGTCCCTATATTCAAAGTCTGCAGTAGCATAGATGACTTGACGAATAATTTCGTACTGAGCGGGTTGATAACCTTCAATTTCTGTGTCAACTACCGCTAAACCTTGCACATCAGTTTTATGCCATTCCATTATTTAGCCTGCTCAGTT
>JBBQHY010000134.1:0-6743 GCA_038324415.1 Pseudanabaenales cyanobacterium
CTCAATTTCCAATTTTGCTACGGGTTGAAAATGAACAGGAGTTAGCAACTCAACTTTGGGCTGATCAGTTTGATCGCAACCTCAAAATGGCAGGGGTGACAAATATGCGCCTCACTCGTAGAATTCTCGATTTGTTTTTACTTGCAGCCTATAGCGGAAGACCCCTAGAGGATATTTCCCAGATCCTTAAAGATGGATTGGGACTAGCCGATCAAGAACTTTACAAAGAAATTGCGATCGCCCTAAATAAATGGAAAGAATACTGCTGGAAAAATGGATTACTAACCTATGGCATTATTACCGAATTATTTGGTAGATATTTATTGCCCGATTCCAAATATCAAGCCAGCCTTAAATCAAGGTATCAATATTTGCTGATGGATGATGTGGATGAGTATCCAGCGATCGCCTGTGAATTAGCTTTAGTAATGTTAAACCAAGGGGCAAAAGGCATATTTACCTATAATCCCAATGGTGCGTCTCGACTAGGTTTAGGAGCCGATCCAGACTATTGGCGATCGCAAGTTGCAGGCATTTGTGAAATAGAATCTTTAGCTGAACGGGTAAATTCCCTAGCCCAATCCAACATTGAGTCAATTCTAAATATAGCGAATGATCCTTTTTACATTCCCGATCAAGATCAAATAGAGAACTTTATAACCATAGAAACCCGTTCTAGAGGAAGTTTACTGCGGACTGTGGCTGAGGTCATTGCTACAGCGATCGCCTCTATGCAAATAGCTCCAAAAGATATTGCGATTATTGCGCCAGGACTAGATAACATTGCCAGCTATGCCCTGCGGGAAATTCTTACTAAAAAAGATATTCCGATTATCTGCCTCAGCGATCAACATCCGCTTTCCAACTCGGCGCAGGTGCGATCGCTTCTAACTTTATTCACTCTCATCTATCCTCACCTTGGACACTTAGTAACTCGGGATCAAGTCGCAGAGATGTTAACAAGCATAGATCTAGGCATAGACCCAGTGCGGGCAGGATTATTAAGCGATCGCTACTTTGTTCCCGATACTTCTGAACCCAAGCTTTTATCAAGTCAAAACTATAGTGAAGCCTACCGTCTAGGATACGAAACTAGTAAGAGCTACGAGCAAATTCGGGCTTGGATTAGTCAACAACAGGAATTGCGATCGCTTTCGCCTTTACTTTTATTAGATCGAGCTATTCAGAAATTTCTGATTCCTCAAAAACTTGACTACGAAAAACTAGCCAATCTGCAAGAGTTATTAGAAACTGCTCAATACTATTGGCAAATTGGTTATCGTCTGGGCTGGCAAGATCGTCAGATTTTAATTGGCTTCATTGATTTAATCAGGACAGGAATCGTCACCGCTAACCCTCAAGCTCCCAGCACATATCAAGAAAACAGCGTCACTCTGGCAACTATTTATCAATATCGCATGGCTCATACTCAGCACCGTTGGCAATTTTGGCTAGATGCAGGTTCTCCCCTTTGGCCACAAGGCGGAAGTGCCGCTTTATTTGCCGCTCCCCTCTTCTTACAAGCATGGCAGGGCGAAGTTTTAAGTTCTGACTATGAAAATATGATGAATAAACATAGGCTAGAACGGCTTTTGCAGGATCTAATTTATCGGGCTGATCAAAAAATCTATCTCTGCTACAGTGAATTAAATACCGCAGGACAGGAGCAGATAGGAGAATTAATTGCACTCAAAGATATTGCAGTTTCATCTACGGTCATATAGTTAGTTATTAAGGTCAATTGCTATATGCAGAAAATATCACTCCTAAGTAAAACTCTAAGCCAACAGAATTAGGGGTTTGGGCGCTTATGAGATTCTAGAAACCCAAGCTAGATTGCTAAATAGGTCAATTTCTCCACCATACTAGGGCAGTATCGTGTATAGAAGTTTAGCGGGTAACCCATAGAAATTTCATAGATAAATTATCGAAATTGGTAATTATGCTTACATTAGTTGAGAGTGATTTAATGTTAAGTTTATTTATGTAAGGTATTCTTTATAGTTATTTAACAATTTGCTTCACTATCTTTTGATAGAGTTTGCACCAAAAAAATATCTTGGGTCTAAAACGCAATACTCCCTTCCCACCATAGAAATATATATAGTTTAAATGGGGTTAAGGGGCAAAGCCCCTTCTTGGGGGCGCAGCCCCCACACCCCCTAAAGACTAATCTTTGACTGGGAAGGGAGTATCCATAGAGACTTTAACTTTAGGTAACTATCTCAAATTTTCTAAAAAATTTAATTAGCTTTTCTTTATTCAATTTTTATTTACTTTTTATATTAACTAGCCATCAGCTAGGCAAAACTATGTCACAGATCCTCGATTCAGTTCCTGAAAATCATGATCGTAAATTAGTCTGCTGTTATATAAATGCAACTAGCAAAATCCAAGTAGCAAGGATTACCAACGTCGAAAACTGGTACTTTGAAAAAGTAGTATTTCCTGGTCAGCAATTGATATTTGAAACAACTATTGATGCCCAATTAGAAATCCATTCGGGAATGATGGCAAGCTCCATTCTGTCTGATGTGATTCCATGTATTCAAATCCAAATCCAAGATGATTCCCAATTAGCCCCAAGTTGGCTGCCAAAGGTTCCTCTACCTATAAGTCAGCAAACAGAAGTCGTATCTTAGACTTTTACCCATAATATATTGAGGATATAGGGGTTATAAACTGCATTCATCCTCAATCACTGCTTAGTATATTTACTCTGGAGTAGATAATTTGCGTTAGAGTATTTAAGCTAATGAAAAGGGGGCAGAATAATTTATTTTGATTTTTAATCATGAAAACCAGTTTTAAATTTGCGATCGCCTCAGATCTGCATATTGCCCTACCCCACACAGTTTGGAATCATCCCTCTCGCTTTCATCTTGTCGAATTTAGTATCCCCGCCTTTGAGGTAGTCTTAGCAGAAATTGCCAACCTAGACCTAGACTTTCTATTGCTACCCGGCGACTTAACTCAGCATGGCGAACCTGAAAATCATGCTTGGTTAGCGTCTAGACTATCCCAACTCCCATATCCTGTTTATGTAATCCCTGGAAACCATGATCTGCCCAGACTGGAAAGTATGTCTGAGTTTGCACCTTTTTATGAGGCATTTGGTTACAGGGATGGATCACAGCTTTATTATACGGAGGAAATTTTACCCGATGTCAGATTAATTGGGCTTAATTCAATTAACTTTAATCAAAATGGCGAGCAGCTTGGAGTGGTCGATCAAGTTCAGCTAGATTGGCTTGAGGCAGTTTTGCAATATACGCCTCCCGATCAGTTAATCCTAGTCACCATTCACCACAATATAGTTGAGCATCTGCCCCAACAAAAGACTAATCCCCTTGGCAGACGCTATATGCTTAGTAACGCTGATCTTCTGTGTGAATTGCTTCACAAATATGGAGTAAAGCTGGTATTTACAGGACATTTACACGTTCAGGATATTGCCAAAAGTTCTGAATACGATCTCTACGATATTACAACTGGCTCTTTGGTTAGCTATCCCCATCCCTATCGGGTTCTGACCTATACTGATGGCAAGCTAGAAATTGCCTCTCACTGCATTAAATCCATCCCTGAATGTCAAGACCTACAGCATTTTTCCAAGGAATGGATGGGCGACCATGCTGTCCCATTTGTTATGCGCCTCCTGACTGAACCACCGCTTTGTACAGAACCTGTTCTTGCTGAAAAAATGGCTAATGATTTACGATACTTCTGGGCTGATATTGCGGCTGGAGACGCTAATTTTAATTTTCCCCAGTTTGAATCAAGGGCTAGAAAGTATTTTGAATCCTATAGCGACCGCCCACCAGCAGATAACAATACTATTTTGAGTCTTTGAACATAGTTAGCACAGGGAAAGATGCTCCTATAAATGATGCGATCGCCGCAATTCCGCCAAATATGTTGGGAGCTTGAAAATAGTTAAGTAGGTTCTCAGAAGTCTCACCAAAGGTAAATAGCAATAGACCAGACATGGCAATACGGGAGATAACATTTTTAGGAGTCATAAGATTACCTTAAATTCGGCACCACTATTAAATTTGCAGATAGACTTGCTTTATACTGCCGTCAGTATACTAAGCTTACTTAGCAAGTATAAGTACTCATTCCGATCCCCAATGTATTCCAGATCACTGATTATTGGGATTTAGCAGATTACACGGAATTTTTTAGGATGAGATTGTGGTTCAGGATTATTAAAGGCTTAACGTCTGACTTTGCCCGTAAAACCTGAAGCCTTGAACTGAACGAGACTTAAAGGCTCTGGCATTTCGGCGGGGACGCTAATCGTAATTTCAAAGGGACTTTTGCCAGGAGGGATTTCAGCGATCGCCCCTAATCTAGTTCTTTCAGGCATGGCATCATTCCCATTCGCATCATAAATTCGTCCAAATACATCGGCATTGTATACGATTTTGCTTTTGGGATTATTAGCTATACCTGTTACTGAATAACAGCTAGCAGACATCACGCCTCCACCTAGCACCATATTTCCTGCAATTTCTGGTGGGCAAGCTCCATATTTAATGTCACTTAGTTTAATCTGAACCGCAGCACTGGCAACTGGCATCCAAGTCGCAATGCTGAGAAAAAGCGAAAGTAGAGCAATTTTAAGAAATAGCATGATGTTAAAAAATAAATAATCGCTTAATAGATTGTACGGCGATCGCAGCGTGTTAAAATTCACATTGAGATTTTGTTTATTGTCTCAATTTTGTTCATCAATTTTTAATTTAAACTTTAAGAAAAAGGTTATCTTTCATGGAAAATTTATTAGCAGTATTGCCTGAAGCTTACAGAATGTTCGATCCCTTAGTTGACGTTCTTCCAGTAATTCCGATTTTCTTTCTCCTTCTAGCCTTTGTGTGGCAAGCATCTGTCGGTTTTAAGTAACTTTGAAATAAGTTAGGATTGGGGAGAAATTACTCCCTCACAAGAATTTAATAACTAATTATGGCTTACACCATCGTCACAGATGTATGCGAAGGAGTAGCTGATTGTGCTGCCCAATGCCCAGTAGCTTGTATCCATGAAGGTGGCGGCGCAAACATTAAAGGCACTAGCTGGTATTGGATAGATTTCGCAACTTGTATTGATTGTGGTGTTTGTCTAGCTGTTTGTCCTGTTCAAGGCGCTGTTTTACCCGAAGAAAGACCAAACCTACAGAAAACTCCATAGGCTTAATCGCTTTAACTCACCGACAGTCAATAACTTTGGGTATTTACCAACTAATTATTAGTCGAGATATATTCTTTCTCAGCATCTGTAAACTCTTCAAAACTCTGGGATGACAATAGATCGGCGGTGGCATCGGCAATGTCGGTATTTGCTTTGGTGCGATCGCTTAGTCTTTGTTTTAAGGTCTCCAGATCGGCAGTACAGTAGATAATCTCTAGGGTGATATTGTGAGCTTTAGCTAAATTAATTACCTCGGAACGGAGATTTTGGCGATCGTATTTAGCATCTAAAATTACTTGAAAGCCTTTAGTAGCTAGTAAAATTCCTAAACTAAGAAGTTCGCCATAAGTACGCTTTGTCATTTCTGGGGTGTAAAGCGCATCATCTCCCCTTTGCATCAGTTCTATACCAGCTAAATGTTTGCGAATGGCATCGGAGCGCAGGTGAATCGCCTCATTTTTTTGAGCTAAAACTCTAGCCGTAGTGCTTTTACCCGATCCAGATAAACCCGACATCATATAGATTTTGCCTGTGGTTGGGAGAGTATATTGATATGCCAAATTGAAGTAGGCTGTCGCTTCTTGTTTAGCATTTTCCTTAACTGGCTCTGGAATATTGGGATCATCTAATAAAAAGGATGTGACCTTTGCCCGAATATATGCCCGCATACTACAAAATAATGGCAAAAGTAAAACGCCTTTGTAATCATTGGTAAGCTCTAGGTAAGTATTTAAGAAAGCATTTGCTAAATCCCTCCGTCCTCGATACTGCAAATCCATTAATAAAAATGAAGCGTCGTAGAGAACATCGGTATTGCGAAATGGTTCGTTAAATTCAATGCAGTCAAAGATTTGGACTTTATCATCAACTAGACAAATATTTTTTAAGTGTAAATCGCCGTGACATTCCCGAATTTTGCCTTGGGCGAGGCGATCGCTAAATAGATCGATATTATCAATAAAACATTGATCGGTATAGGCACGAGTCTGATCTAATTGAGCTTGAGTCTGGACTAAACCAATATATTTATCAGTTGAAGCATAGTTATCATCGGCAACTCCTTTTAGACCCGTCGCGGTGCCAAAGATGGCAATGTGATCATTAGTTGCGGCTTTAGCATGGAACTCTGCCAACTGTTTGCCGATATCTTTAACTTGGTCTAGGGTGAGCTTGTTAGCTTCAAATACGTTAATTAACAGATTTTCTTGGGGGAATTGCAGCATTTGAATGGCATATTCCACAGCTTCTTCAGAATTATCTGTGAATTGATAGTTATCCTTATCCAAAGCGATCGCTAAAACTTGCAAGTATAAATCAGGAGCAAGACGGCGATTTAGTCTTAGCTCTTCCTCACAAAAGAAATACCTTTTTTCGAGGGTAGAAAAATCTAGAAATCCAAAATTCATGGGCTTTTTGACCTTGTAGGCATACTTACCCGTTAGCAATACAAAGGAAATGTGGGTTTGAATGAGGGCGATCGGCTCTGTGACTGGATGGGGATAAAAATCCTGAGTGAGCATCTGGGTAATTAAAGGTGGTAAGTTCATGAA
>JBBQHY010000135.1:0-6732 GCA_038324415.1 Pseudanabaenales cyanobacterium
AGAAATGCAGCACCAGATATTTCAAATTTATACCCTAAAAGGTAAGTTGAAGTATATGAATGTTACCGAAAAATTTATAATGGTTGCAACCCTACACCTGATGGCAGGTATAACTTCTGATGAAGTGGATTTGGTGGAAGTAGCCGCCCATGCCTTAAATCATTTTCCGCAAACGTATGTCACCACTGAACGAGGTTTAACTTTAGTGCGGCATAAATCCCACGCCAAATTACCTGAATATATTGAACAAGTTCGTAAAAGCTTTGCAAGGGTTAAATACTCGACCCGTTTATTATCTGAGCCTTTATATTTTGCTGAATTTAATCTGGAATATCAAGAGGCTATGATTGCTCTAGCTAAGATGCTGGATCGAGACGACTTAAGCCCAAATAATCTTATAGATGTGATTAAAAATTTTATTGAGTAAGTTCGTTTGGATATTCCTGTATTGGAAAAGATAATGAGTAGTGGGATAGAAACTATACCTCCCTTCAAATAAAGGGTTTAGCATCTATACCTTTAAAGGATCTATTACCCATTTTAGGACTACCAAAAAAGGTATTCAAAAGCTAGGTAGAAATTACGGATTGGGGAAATTGGTGGGCAAGGGCAGCGATCGCAGGACAGGGCTTAAACTGACTTTTGCTATCAAGATTATTCCAAGTAAAAGGAGCATTGGCACAGGTGGAAATATGAAGTAAGCGTTTAGGGCGAGTCATCCCCATATATAGCAGCCGAAATTCTTCCTGTTGCTTTAAGGTTTGGGCAGTTTGCCATGCTGAATCTGGATCGGGAATATCTTGATCGTTAATTAATGCTCGCAGTTGCATCCGTGCCACCTCTGGCAAATTAAAATCTCCTAAAAACTTCACAGGTTCAGGAATATAAGCTTTACCAGGACAGATTCTTTCATCTAAAAATGGCATAAATACCACATCCCAATCCAAGCCCTTGGACTTATGCAAACTGATAATAGTGACTTGTCCAGATTGGATATATTGATTCTCAGGGTTCTCAATTTCTATAACTTCAAACTTTTCTGACAATACGATTTCTTGCAGAGTTGAGAGTAAATTAGAAATATTGTAATTGCCTATTAATTCTTGACGCAGGCGATCGCTGAGTTTATCCGCAGTTGCCAACTCTCCTTGATCGTATTGCAGAGTTAAAGCGATAAAAGCAATTAAATTATATAAAGGTAATTCCAGCCGCGCTCGCAGGAGACTAGTACAAATATTTTGAGCAAATTGGGCTTGGGGATGCAGTGTTGGCTCTAGGGGCGTCGGATAGAGAAACCGTTCGGGGACACTGGCAAGGGCATTAAAATCTTGGGGCTTGATTAATTGTCGATCCAAAAGAATTTTCAGGCAAGACTTAAGATGATCGGGGGAGTGGGGACGTTCAATAAATTGTAAAATCCCTAGCATTTCCTTGGGAATCTTGAGGCTACGACCCTGATCTTCAACATCATAGACTTTAATATCATTCAGTTCAGAATCCTTAAGATTAGATAAACTACGATAGACAAACTTGCCTTGATTATGACTTCTGACCAGAATGGCGATCGCTAAGTTTGGTTCTGCTGATAATAATTCTAGAATTCTTTTTTTAACTACAAGCATAGTCTCTTCAATATCTGCTGGGAACTGAATCTCTAAACCTAGCCCTAAGGCTATGGGATTAGCATCACCCACAGGCGTAATATGCTGGATCAGGAAAGGCTTTTCGGTATTCTCTTTGCCATAAAAGGAACTATTTACCCAGTCCATTACATAATTAGCCGCATTGATAATTGCGGGGCAACTGCGTCCTGCTTGGGCAATTTTGACTAACTGACTTGTCTCTTTTTGATCGGCTTCTTGGCAAAATTGGGTAAAAAACCGAGGGTCAGCACTGGTAAAAGTCGAATTTATAGCTTGATTAGGATCGCCAACTCGGACAAGATTAGTTAAATTATTTTGTAAGTCATCGGATTTAGTTGCCAATCGCTTTAGTAGTTCGGTTTGAAGCGGCGAAGAATCCTGTGCTTCATCTTCAAACACAGCAAATGTGCGCTCTTGCCAAAACTGACGGGCGGCGGGATTATCTAGCACTCGAAGGGCACCAATAATCATGTCATCATAGTCGATCGCCTGTTGTGCTCTGAGTAATCTGGTATAGGTTTCGTATAAGCCTGCACCAATTTCTAAGATTTCTCCTACATCCTTTAAATCCTGCGGTAATAATTGGGAACTCTTGGCTGTAGAGATCATTTCACTGGCAAGGTTTGGTAAAATATCTGTACGCAAAACAGTTTGACGGCGCAGGCGTTCAGCATCTTCTCCATCAAAACTCCGTCCTGCAATTAATTGACTATATTGAACTGGATAATTTCTAATCCATTCACTCACAGCCATACGGATTAGGCGCAATTTTTGAGGTTCAGAGATTAGTTTCGTCTCGTTTTCACTGAAGCCTGCTAACTCTCGGTGGGAGCCTGCAATGGTAAAAGCCAAGCCGTGGAGAGTATTGGCAATAAAGGCATTTTGAAGTCTTCTAATGGATTTAGAGCCTAGTTCTTCTAACTTCTGGTTGACCTTGTTCCGAATGTTGGTGGCGGCAGCACGGGTAAAAGTAACGATAATTAGCTGCTGACGACGACTAAGATTATGCTCAAAAATGGCGATCGCTGCTAAAGTTGCCATCCCTGTAGATTTTCCAGCACCAGGTACAGCCGACACTGCCATTTCTCCGCCTTGCCAGTATGACATCTTGCGTTGATCGGGACGGAGGTAATTGCGTAAATTGGCGATTTCTGGCTGCATAATCTAAATTCTACTAATTTAATAATTTAGGTTAATGCAAAACTTTTTAACAAGTTGATAAATTCAACAGTTTCTATCACCTTTTCTCTAAATCGCTTTAGAATGTTCCAATAGTTGCAAATCTAATATTTGCAAAAATGACCCATCAAGATTACTTGTCTAATAGGCTAATGTTTAGAAAATTCTAAATTTTAAGATATATTTATTTGTTAAGTATGAGCTAGGAGGGATTCGAACCCCCGACACCGTAGTCCGTAGCCACGTGCTCTAGTCCACTGAGCTACAAGCCCTTAACTGAGAAATTAATACTAGCATAGAAATTAGTTAAACAAAATGGCGATCGCATAAAAAATTGGAGCAAGTGCCAATGCAGGTAGGAAAGCCGCTAAATTTACCTTAGTAATCTCTAAAAGATTGAGTCCTAAACCTAAGAGTAATAATCCTCCGATTCCTGAAATAAGTAAAACCTGTGGGGCATTAGTGGGATCGGGCAATACTTGAGCGATCGCCCCTGCGAGGACAGAAATACTACCTTGATAAATCAAAATTGATAGTGCCGAAAATCCTACACCGATGCCAAAACTGGTAGTAAACGGAATCGAAATCATGCCATCCATTACCGCTTTTAAGACTAATAGCCTATTGTCTCCAGTTAATCCATTGTTTAAACTGCCGATAATTGCGATCGGACCAATACAAAATAGAAGACTAGCCGCCACAAATCCTTCCGTAAATTTGCCACTTCCTTTAAATTTTTGCTTTAACCAGTCGCCCGTACCTTCTAGTCTTTTTTCAAGTTGCCACCACTCCCCCAATATGCCACCCAAAATCATGGCTACCAGTGCCAAAATCGTACCGTCCAGATGACCTGCTTTGACCCGATTGAGACTACTTGCCATATTTAAGCTGACGAATATACAAACTAGGGCGATCGCTTGAATCATGATTTTTTGAACCCTTGGTGCTAGACGATCTTGGAGTAAAATCCCACAAAAAGTACCCATCACAATAGTGACAACGTTGATCCATGTCCCACTTGTTGTAAACCAAACCTTAAACCAAAAGTCCATGTCACTCTTAAATAACAGCTTAAATAACCTATAGCTAATGGTTTTAGCATATTCCACTTCAGAAAATAAAATCCTTGATCTGGGCTAAGATATTGCGATGCTTGACCAAACTTCCCCACAAATTCTATGAAAGTTGCTGTTTTTAGTGCAAAGAGCTATGATCGCCAATCTTTAGAGTCTGTAAATCGTGACTATGGACATGAATTAGTATATTTTTCACCTAATTTGGAAATTGAGACTGCTAAGCTAGCTGCGGGATTTACGGGAATCTGCGTATTTGTAAATGACACCCTAGATGCTGAGACTTTAAGGGCGATCGCCTCTAAGATATCTGGGAGTAAATCTGAAAATGACATCAAACTAATTGCTCTAAGATGTACGGGTTTTAATAATGTCGACCTAACTGTGGCAAAGGAATTAGGCATAACCGTAGTAAGAGTTCCTGCCTATTCCCCCTATGCAGTTGCAGAACATGCGGTCGGTTTGATTTTGACCTTAAACCGTAAATTTCATCGAGCTTACGCACGGGTACGAGAGGGTAATTTTTCTCTAGATGGTTTACTGGGCTTCGATCTGCATGATCGCACGGTCGGCATTATTGGTACGGGTAGAATCGGTATGATCGCAGCTCAAATTTTGCACGGTTTTGGTTGTCATATTTTGGCATACGATAAGTTTCCTAATCCTGCCTGTGAGGCGATCGCTAGTTATGTCAGCCTTTTTGAACTATTTAGCAAGTCAGATATTATTTCTCTACATTGTCCCCTCACCCCAGAAACCCATCATTTAATTAACTCCGAGGCGATCGCCCAGATGAAACATGGGGTAATGCTGATTAATACTAGTCGAGGCGCTTTGATTGATACCAAGGCGGTAATTAAAGCCTTGAAGTCTGGAAAAGTTGGATATCTGGGGCTAGATGTCTACGAACAAGAGGCGGATTTATTTTTTGAAGACCTCTCAAATACTGTAATTCAGGATGATGTGTTTCAACGGTTATTAACTTTTCCCAATGTAATAATCACTGGACATCAGGCATTTTTTACAGAAGATGCTCTGCGGAATATTGCCCAAACTACTTTGCAGAATATTACGGATTTTGAGAATGGGAACCCTTGCCCAAATACTGTGAATTTGCCCAGTTAGATTTTTTGTTGAATTTTAATAGGAAGCCCCACACGAGTAGAGATAAGCTTTGATGAGGAAAAAATACTATTATTACGTTCAGACTATGGAATCGGATGTTTGGACATCAACTCAACCTTAGTCGGACTGTCAAAATGTTATGATCCATTCCTAATCAATAATCAACTAAGCTGCTATGTCACCACGCACCGCCTCAGTTCACCGTCAAACAGGGGAAACAGATGTTAAAGTCTCCTTAGATTTAGATGGTAAGGGCAAGGGGGCGATCGCTACGGGAATTCCGTTTTTAGATCATATGTTGCAACAAATTTGTACCCACGGCTTAATCGATCTAAATATTCAGGCACAGGGCGATTTATTTATAGACGATCACCATACGAATGAAGATGTTGGTATTACATTAGGGCAAGCTATAGCAAAATCCTTGGGCGATCGTAAAGGCATTATTCGGTTTGGGCATTTTGTCGCTCCCCTTGATGAAGCTTTAGTTCAAGTTGTATTAGATTTTTCAGGTCGTCCTTACTTAGTCTATGGGTTAGAGATTCCTACACAACGGGTTGGAACCTACGATACGCAATTAGTACGGGAGTTTTTTCAAGCTGTGGTTAATCACGCCCAAATTACTCTACACATTCGCCAACTTAATGGCATTAACTCTCACCATATTATTGAGGCAACTTTTAAAGCTTTCGCGCGATCGCTGCGTATGGCAGTAGAACCAGATCGACGACAAATTGATGTGATCCCCAGTTCTAAAGGTGTCTTGTAATGTAAATTCAAATAGCATCGAGAATAGAGATTTTTATGGAAATTATTTATGCTTGAGTCCTTTGAAATATCTAACTTTAGGCTGTTTCAACACCTTAAGGTAAAAAAGCTAAATCGTGTCAACTTGATTGTTGGTAAAAATAATTCTGGGAAAAGCTCATTTCTTGAAGCGTTAGAAATCTATGCTAGTAATGCTTCTGCTTCAGTACTTTTTGAACTGTTAGAGTCTAGGCAGGAGGATTGGTTTAGTGATGCTTCTCCGCAGTCAGGAGATTATACGGATAGTCCCTTCCGTCATCTTTTCTTTGGACATAAGCTGCCAGAATCAAATGAACAAGGAATTGCAATCCGAGCCTCTTCAATAAAGCTTTGTATAGACGTAGCTGCTTACCAGCTTGTGAATGATGATAAAGAGAGAATAACAACAAGACATCGTGTCAATGACTTAAAAATTACTGAGGATCTTTCTAATCTGGAAATCTATTTAATAGTAGAAGACTTTGATAAAGTCAGAAGAATTTGTCAATTAGGTTATAACCTAAAGGATATAAAACGTAGAACCTTTAGGTTATTCGATCTACAAAAATCTGATTTTAAATATACATGGCAATTTGTATCAACAAAAAACATGTCTAATAAAAAACTTTCTGCGCTTTGGGATTTAACAAGTTTAAATAATGAGTTGAAGTCTGAAGTAATTGAAGCGCTTTGTTTAATCGATCAAAGAGTAACTGGTGTTGGGTTTGTAGATGATACAAGTAACGGGCGCGATCGCATTCCATTAGTGACAATGAGGGGAGTTGAAGGGGAGCGTCCCACTTTTGCTGATGTGTGATAATGGCATAAAATCGGACAAAAAAAGAGAGAAGTCATGACACCTGAAAGCCAAGCAGAGATTGACATGAATGTAGAATCCATAGCTAGGATTTTATATCAAGAGGTAA
>JBBQHY010000136.1:0-6717 GCA_038324415.1 Pseudanabaenales cyanobacterium
AGTAAAATTTGATATTTCTTTTGAAGAAATTTATGAAAATGTCGATCTTGCTTAACTAGATAAACTACTCCCTTCCCAGTCAAAGATTAGTCTTTTGGGGGTGTGGGGGCTGCGCCCCCACGAAGGGGCTTTGCCCCTTAACCCCATTTAAACTGTGTATACTTCTATGGTGGGAAGGGAGTATGTGGGATAAATTAAGATTTAGTACTATGAGAACTAAGCAACGACAGTTAAAGGTTTTAGCGTTTTTTATAGTTGGGGCGATCGCATTTAGCATCAACACCAACCTAGAGCTAAATTCCTATTTCCAGCTCTATTTAGTTTTATTAGAGGCTCAGGGCGGGATTTTTTTGGTACTGTATCTTATGAACAGACTGCACAAAAAGTTCAAAAACTCTGAGTATTAATTATTAAAAGCATCCATGAAGAGTAAAACTACCGCAATTCTTCTCTGTTTCTTTTTAGGTGGGCTGGGAATTCACAAATTTTATCTGGGGCAAGATGGCTTAGGGGTAATTTATCTAATATTTTGTTGGACTCTTATTCCTGGAATAATTGCCTTTTTTGAGCTCTTAATCTTAGCATTTATGTCAGATACCGAATTTAATCGCCAGTTTAATCAGGGATTAGAATCAATAGGTTCTACTGGCTCAATTAAGGATGCAACCGAGTCATTATCTCAACTTAAAAATCTCTACGATCAAGGCATTATTACGGCAGAGGAATACGAGGAAAAACGCAAGAAAGTCCTTAAAAATATCTAAATTTTATATCTCTTTTTACATCTTAGTAGTGTACAAACCTTATGTCTCAGTCCTCTTGGTTTCAGCAAACACCTACATGGATCAAGATTGCTTGGGTTCCTCTGATTGGTGGTGGAGCGATCGCCTACGCAGGTTATGTCATTAAAAATAATACTTGGATCGGGATCGGAATTAGTTTTATTCTTCTTTCTGCGATCGCTTCAGTTTTACCACTGAGCCTACAAGCTTGGCTTTTTTGGGCAGCATATCTAGGGCAAATCCTCACTGGGTTTATGTTTAAGCAAGAGTTTTTAGCTAAAACCTACCCACGGCATTTCCCATTACCAGATGATGCCAGACTGTTTGCAGCAGTAGCAATCGGGCGACCCAAAATTGAAATTAATACTTGCTCCAAAGATGATCTAGTCAACCGTTTAGGGGTATCAATTGTCTATGCTAATGATGTCATGATTTTACGGGCAGAGGGTTATTGTTTTACCCATGCAGAAGAGTTAACAGAGATCGTGGGCATTCCAGTGGTAACTGTGCAGAGGATATCGCCTTTCATCACTTTTAGCTACTATCAAGAACAGGAATATTCATGGAAACGAATTAATCATCTGACAGCCGAAGATTTAATAGAGTTGGGAATAGAAATTGCCGTTGCCGAAGCGATCGCCCAAGAACGAAAACTAAACGGCGAATATAAATCTTTAATAGATATCAAAAAACGGACAAGCATTCCCTTTAACTCCTATAAACAGCTATGCTAGGGGTTCCTAGGTCTCCCTAACCGCACCTAAAATATTTCAAAACTCTAAATAAACACTTGCTCATTAACCTATCATTCCTATCCTCAAAACCAACAGGTATTAGTGTTTATGCTAAAAATGTTGTAACTCATTTTGGGCGATCGCTAGATTCAACTTTACTCATATCTCCTTCGGCTTTAGATTCTCTTTCTTTCCCATCATCAAAAAATTATCTAATCCCAGATACTATGACCACTGGGACAAAAGGACATTTCCAGAGACTGACTTGGACGCAATGGCAGCTCCCTCATATTTATCGACAGCTTAAATCTAATCTTCTGTTTTCACCCGTAGCCGAAGCTCCAATCCATACAAACTGTCGTTATGTGGTCACAATCCATGACACCATTCCATTACGATTTCCCCGAATTACTTCTTCTTTAACTCAGTATTATCGGTTTTGGGTGCCATTTGTCCTAAATCAAGCAGAGCATATTATTTGTAATTCTGAAGCTACAGCCAAAGATATTCATAGTTCTTTCCATATTCCTGCTTCTAAAATTACGCCAATTCTACTGGCATACGATCGCACTCATTTTAATACCCAAACTGATGCCCAATCTCCACAGATTCCCTATTTTCTGTATGTAGGACGACACGATCGCTACAAAAACCTCCATCGTCTAATTTCTGCCTTTGCTAACCTAAAACATCGTCAAGATTACCAACTGTGGATTGCTGGTTCTAGCGATCGCCGCTTTACTCCAGATTTACAGGCTCAAGTGCAAGAACTGGGAATAGCAAACTTGGTGAAGTTCTTAGATTATGTTGACTATGATCACCTACCAGACTTAATTCGAGGTGCGATCGCTCTGGTTTTTCCGAGCTTATGGGAAGGATTTGGGCTACCAGTTTTAGAAGCAATGGCTTGTGGCACACCTGTAATTTGTTCTAATTTGTCTTCTTTACCTGAAGTAGCTGGCGATGCCAGCATATTAATTGATCCCTATAGTATTCAAGCGATCGCCGATGCTATGCAGTCAGTGGTAGAATCGTCGCAACTATGCTCTAAACTTAGATCCCTAGGATTACTGAGAGCAGAACAATTTACTTGGGAAACCACATCCCAACTCACCGCCGAAATTCTAAAGAAGTTTGCTTAAGAATCGTTAAAACTAGAGAGCCAAAAGCTATAAGTAGGATTTAAAATTGCAAATAAGCTCTAGAAAAAGCACAATCAAAAACACTAGAAATTGGAAAGGGCAGAGAAAATTTACAGCGATAGGATATATTCATTAGTGCGTCCTTAAGCTGTTTCACCGCAACAAAATTTATGACACCAGCCCAAGAAATCAATAGATTAGCCGACCTTTTACCTGCATCTTGGCGCATGGCAAGCAAAATCAGAAACTTGCCCGATCAACCTCAAGTTATTGCAAGTACTCACATTTTGCCTTGGTCGTCCGTAAGTGAAATTACAATTAATTTTAAGCTGTGGTCACAACTGGCTCCTGCCCATCAAGACTTAATGCTAATTAGGGAAGTGGCATGGCGACAACAGGAAAAATGGTTTACGGTTGGCGCCTATCAGTTTGTAGCTCTCGGCGCAAGTGTGGGGGTAATTTCCCAATTATGGCAGTCCGATCCTGTGGGTATAGTTGCTAGCGGCGGACTCTTTGCGATCGCCATTAGACAACTTTGGCAAAAAAACCGTAGTAGTGAAACTCAGTTAGAAGCAGATACTGAGGCATTAAAGATCGCAGTCAAGCGAGGATATGATGAAATTACGGCGGCTAAAACTCTACTTGAAGCAATTCAAGCAGTGGCAAAGCTGGAAGGTAGGAATGCACCAGAATTTATCGAGTTACTCCGATGTCAAAATTTGCGGGCGATCGCAGGACTGACAAGCATCACAATCCCAACCGAACTTAAAAGTAGATAATTAGGAATTAATAGTTGACATTCGCCCTTATTAGGTTAATATTCTGGGGATATTTAACAAAAGATGAGCGATCGCAAACTGTATGCCAACTTGGGAGTTTTTACTGCAAAAAAAAGGTGATAAATCATGGCTGCCTTTGGAGTCACCTACTTTAGAGATTTTAGAAGGCGAGTATCGTTTAGCTGGTAGGTGTGGAATATTTAACACTTCTATAGATATTCAGATTGACTATATCTCTAACGATCAAGAAACTACTGGTCAACCTCTACATCGTCGGTTTACTCGTTATGTTAATTCTCAAGGTTTACTCCTAATTACGCCCTTTCATAACTTCAGTTCAGGGACTTGGCAGTTCAAGTGTATTCACAACTCTGGAATTAAATCACTAAATATAGAAGTTTTGGCAGCGATCGCCTCCGACTGGGACTTTTTCGATCAAATTTCTGAACAAGAAACTAATCAACTATCTTCAACATCTCAACCCGCTTCTTTATCTTTATTAGCTAAATTAGATAAACTACCCACATTAGAACCATTGCTTGCAATTGAACTAGCAGAACTGGACTTAATTACGGTTCTAAATCAAAAATATCCTCCAAAAACGACAGTACTTCCCACCGAGTTAATTACCTTACACCAAGCTAAGTTTGCAATTAAAGGTAAAACTTCATTTGAAATTACAGGCGAAGCATATCTGTCGGGGGAAATAGACATTATTCTTAAAGATGCTCATACCAAGATTATCCATAGTCAATATACTCACAATAGTACCGACAGTGACTTCTTTAGTTACTCTATAACCATTCCCGACCAATTAGAGACTCAAATACTCTCAGGGGAAGTTCGCATTCGCCCCCATCAACATATTGAGCAAAATAGACATATAATCTGCCAATCTATTTCGATCCATTATCAAGCCATAGTCGATCCGTTCCGTAAATTCCCAATTTTGCCCTTTGAAAACCTGCCCACCCATGTACCTGTCCCCCGTAATATTAAATTCCCTGAACTTCCAGAGTTTTTGACAGGTAGAAAACTCAAATCTAAAGCTGTACTTGCAACTCCAAAAACTCCAATTCCCAACTGGAATATTGCCAACGCCTTCCAAGTTCCTAGCTATCAAGATAAAGGAGATTTGCGTTTTGAATTTGAGTAGAAGCATTTAGTTATACCTTAAAGATTGCGATCGCTCTTTGAATACTCCTTAAATGAGTTCCTGACAGCACTTTGGATTCTAGTTCACAATAAAAAAGGGTCGCAGGGCTAGGTTCCAGGTATTGGTTTTGACTTTTCTATCTCTGACACGTTTGATCGTAATTTAATGTAAATAAATCTTTAGGATTAGCAAAACTCTATGACAATTAAAAAAATTATCTCCGTTGGCTTCTTAATATTCCTGCCTATCTCTTTTGCTGCGGAATTTCTACACTGGGGAGCGATCGCAGTTTTTGTTACCTGTTGCTTGTCAATTATTCCTTTAGCCAGCTGGTTAAGCACAGCTACCGAAGAGATTGCCGTAGTTTTAGGACCTTCTTGGGGCGGCTTGATGAATGCTACCTTTGGCAATGTTACTGAGTTGATTATCGGCTTAGTGGCGTTAAAAGCGGGCTTAGTAGATGTGGTTAAAGCTAGTATTACAGGCTCAATTTTGGGAAATCTGTTATTAGTTTTGGGCTTGGCAATGTTTTTAGGGGGACTGCGCTATAAGGAGCAGGAATTTCAGCCAATGCTTGCTCGGACTAATGCTTCAGTGATGAATTTGGCAGTGATTTCTCTCTTGATTCCCACAGCAGTTAACTATACTTCTTCAGGGATTCAGGAAAGTACCCTCCAACAATTGTCTATAGCCATTTCAATTGTTTTAGTTTTGGTTTATGGAGCTACCCTGCTTTTTTCCATGAAAACCCATTCCTATCTCTATGATGTGGGTGTGACCGAGATTGAAAGCGAAGGCGGCGATCCAGAGAAAGTAAATCTGTGGCTGTGGATTGGAGTATTACTAGTAGCAACTACATTTGTAGCGATCGAGTCCGAGTTTTTAGTGGCAAGTTTAGAAGAAGCAACTGCAACTTTGGGTTTAACTGCCCTATTCACGGGGGTAATTGTCTTGCCAATTGTCGGTAATGCTGCCGAACATACGACGGCGGTAACTGTGGCTCTGAAAAATAAAATGGATTTATCTGTATCTGTATCCGTCGGCTCTAGTATGCAAATCGCCTTATTTGTGGCACCTGCATTAGTCCTTGGTGGTTACTTCTTAGGGCAGCCAATGGATTTGAATTTTAATCCCTTTGAATTAGTAGCTGTGGCTGTATCCGTATTGATCGTCAACTCCATTAGCTCAGATGGTCGTTCTAATTGGCTAGAGGGCATTCTGTTGCTTGCAACCTACGTCATTTTAGGAATTGCTTTCTATGCCCATCCCGTTGGTTAATTTTTAACATTCCCCATAGCAATTTGTCTGCTCTCAGCACGAGTAAATTTGCGATCGCAGTTTGTTAGACAGGATAAATGAATGGCTATTTTCTGAGTAGTGCTAGAAAATAAACTAGAGGGGGGATCGCCTTTTGAATCGGTCTTTGTATAATTGCTGGCAAACTTACAGCACTTTGATTTCAAATCCACCACAAAGAGGGTCGCAGGGCGTAGCCCCGTTATGGTTTTTACTTTTCTATCTGTGGCACGTTTGATCGTAATTCGCTGTAAATCTATTTAAATAAAGACTTTAAATAAAGACTTAAGCCTTCGACTAAGTTTACCTTTATTCAGAATGCCTTGGGATGGACTAAAAAGTAAAGCCACTAAAAATAAAACTGAAATAATTAACACGATCGCACTGCCAGAAGGGACATTCTGATAATAACTAATGTACATTCCACTCACACTAGCGAAGACTCCAATTACAGCACCGACAATCATCATCATGTGAAGCCTTTTGACTAATAGATAGGCGGTGGCAGCAGGACCTGTGAGCAGAGAAACAACTAAAACTACACCTACGGCTTGCATACTGGCAATAATCGTGAGGGTAATGGCGGCGGTTAGTCCGAAGTTGATTAGATGTACGGGAATGCCCATTGCCTTTGCAGCTAAAGGATCGAAGCAATAGAAGAGTAATTCTCGATAAAATATGGCTACACCAATCAGAACAGCGATCGCAATTAATAAAGTGCGCCAGAGGTCTACGCCAGTAACGCCTAAAATATCGCCAAATAGAAAACTATGGAGGTCTAGCTTGCTTTTGAGCGTGGTAATTAACATCACTCCCAAGGCTAAAAAT
>JBBQHY010000137.1:0-6665 GCA_038324415.1 Pseudanabaenales cyanobacterium
TTTGCAGGCATAATTGCGGAACAGCGACTATGGACTCAGGTACAAACCCAAGCAAAATCTGAATTGGCAATTCTTTCTAAAAATTTTATACCAACGTCAACACCAGTAAAAACTTCAAGCTTAGTTCCTATAAAGCAGGCATTGTCAGTGATCGCGGATCGAACAAAGTCAACTTTATTGGTGGACAAAGAGGGAATTGTCAAGGAGGCAGTGCTAACTAAGAGTCTGGAAGCTAAGGTTGCGATTGGTAGTAAGTTTGATCCAAGGGGACTAGTTAGTAAAGCGATAGCTACAGGTAATCAAATCACTTCGACCGAATTAGCCACAGGTAATGGTTTAGAGACCTATACGATTACGCCAATTAAGGATCAAAATCAGGGCATCCTAGGGGCGACGGTGATCATCCAAACTATGGATACGGCTGTTTCGATGTTGGACATGAGTAAGACCTTCTTGTCATTTGAAGCGATCGCCACTGCCAAGGATTTAGCTAACGATCGGAAGTTCCCTAATTTCCCTATTGATACGAGTAAAAAAGCCCTGAGCCAAACTGAGCCTGTAACAGCAGAATTTAAGATTGAAGGGCAATCCTACGTTGTGGCGGCTACGTCAATTCTAAACTATGAGGGCAAACCAGTCGGGGTTTTTATCAGTGGGAATCGCCACGAGCCATCGTTACTCTTATTTCAATTAATTGGTGTGGGTTTAGTATTTATAGTTGTTGGCAATATTTTAGCTTTGGGAATTATTGTGACAATTATTAAGTCTATTCAAGCTACGGAACGTTCTGCCCAAGACTATGCAAGTGGTAATTTATTGGCGCAAATGCCAGTCAGCTCTGAAGATGAAATTGGCACCTTAGCAAATCTCTTTAATTCCCTGATTGAAAAAATTCATAGGAGTGAAACCGAAAAGGCGGGAGTCAGAGCTCAGGTTCAGGCACAGACTTTAGAACTAGAAGACGAGGTTGGACAACTACTAGATGTAGTTTCAGATATGGAATCGGGTAACTTGACTGTCCAAGCACAGGTAACCGATCAAGCTACGGGGTTGGTGGCAGATACCCTAAATCGCCTTATTGAGCAGTTGGGAAATATTATGTCCACGGTACTGAGTACTGCCCAACAGGTAACTCAAGGTGCTGATAGCCTTGAACAATTAGCAATCTCGGTCACGCAAAATGCTCAACTCCAAACTGAGTCTGTGTCCCAAGCAAATGAGGGTATTGAAAATATCAACCAACTGGCTACCAATGCCTCTAATGAAGCGATCGCCGCAAATATTGCCGTAGAATCAGCCCAAACTGCAGTAGGGGTAGGACAAGAAGAAATTAGCAAACTTAATAATTCCATTGCTTTACTCCAACTGGGAACAATCCAAATTATGGAACGGCTAAAGGCACTGGGGGAGTTTGTGGATTTGGCAAAGCAGTTTGTACAGGATCAAAAGCGTCTGTCTTCCTTAACTCAGGTTGTAGCAATGAATGCTTCAATGATTGCCGCCCGAGCTGTAGAACAAAAAGAACCTGACCAGTTTGCGAGTGTTGCCCGTGAATTTGAAGCGATCGCCTCTCAGGTCAATAATCTTGCAACTCAGACTAGTCAAGGATTGGTGGTTTTACAGCAGCGCACAGGCTTTATTGAAATTGTGGTATCTGGGATTAGCCAAGATATCAGGGATGTAACTGATTATGTAACCGACTTTACAATTGGTGTGGAGCAGTCAAATCAAGCTTTTAATGATATTAAAGACGTAACCGAAACAGTGGCAGCCTTAGGTCAAACTGTATTTCAGTCCAGTCAAGAAATTGCGGTTGCGGTTAAGAGAAGTGTGGATTCTATTCAAGAAATCGCTGCCCTTGCCCAACGTTCTGCCAGCCAATCCAACTTAACCCTAGAGCGATCGGCGCAGATGGGTAAACTAGCCCGAAGACTTCTTACGGATGTGCGGTTCTTCCAGTTACCTGCGGATAAAATTCCTCAAAATTTTCTAGAGACTGCTAATTCAAACCCATAATCTTATACAGTTATTGCCCCAAGTTAAAATGCTGAATACTGCTGAAGACCAACTCCAACAAGAACTGCGAATACTTTTTGACTTAGATACTCAAAAATATTTACAGCTTTATGTCAGCACTGCCCAAAACCTAAGCTTAGAGGTATGGAAGCATGATATTCAAGAAATTTATCGCTGCGTGCATACAATCAAAGGTGGGGCAGTCACGGTGGGTGCTCAAGCAATTTTAGAGGTTGCCACGGTTTTAGAAGATTTACTTTCGGATCTACGCTTTATTGATACAGCTCCCTTTCTGGGCGATCGCCAACTTCAAGATATTTTGGTCGAAGCAGGAGAACTTTTAACCGCCAGTCTTGAACTCCCAAGCTCTGATCCTGCTACTGCTTCAGTTCAGAGGATTTTGGCAATGCGATCATTCGTACAGGAAACCTATTTACCAAACTGGAGCGATCAAGATCAACTTTATCAAGAATTTGCCGAACAGGGTTTTGATTTAGTAGTGCTTGAACTGGATATGGCGATCGAGCAACTTAGTCCCCACAGTAATGTGCCCACAAAAACTGTAACCATTGCCGACGAAACGATGACGCAGTTGGGACAAATTGGATTGGAAATTAACTTGGGACAAGGCTGGGAAAACCTATTGGCAAGAAGTCAAGATCTTGTTCAAAACCCTAGTAGTGATATTTGGTTATCGGAATGGGCTGGCTATTTGCGATCGCTCAAAGAATGCGCTAAATCTGGCGGTAAGCCCGTTCAAAAAGTATTAGAACAAAAAATATTAGAACTAAAATCTCCCATCATCGATCCAATGGAGCAAGAACTCCGTATCCTATTCGATCTAGATACCCAAAACTCCCTTCAGTTATACATTGGCACCGTGGAGCAATTGCGAGAAGCTAACTGGAATCAGGACATCCAGCAGATGTATCGGGCAATCCACACAATTAAAGGTGGGGCTGTAACCGTGGGGGCTGAGGCAATTTTGCAAGTTGCCACCGTATTTGAAGATTTACTCTCGGACTTGCGAAATATTGATACTGCTCCTAGTTTGAATGATGGCTCTTTGCAGCAAATTTTGACCGAATGCGGCGAACTTTTAGTAGCAAGCTTGGGCGATCTGCAAATTCCTACTGCCTCTATTAACCGCATTCTCCAACTCCAATCCCAAATTAAAGCAACCTACCTTGAGGAATGGAGCGAACAAAAACAACTGGCACGAGAATTTGCAGAACAGGGATTTGATCTGGTAATTCTAGATCTAGAAATAGCGCTCGAGCAGCTACCTGAGATAGGTTCAGTATCAACCGCATCCTTGGAGGTGGCAGCTATGACTTTGATGCAGCTTCAAGAAATTGGTACAGAAATTGGGCTAGAAACCGATTGGCAAAATTTATTAACTCAAACTCAAGCTTTCCTAGAAAATCCAGATTGTGTCCTGTGGCGATCGCAATTCATGGGCAGAATGCACGAACTAAAGGCGTGTGCAAGAAATGGCGGTAAAATTCTCCAACTTATTGAGCCAGTAATTGACCTAGAAATTGAGCTCGAAAACCCAGAGGCGATCGGATTAGAACTCCAACCCTTAGAAACTTTAGAAATCATAGAGATTCCAGCTCTTCTCAATTCTATTCCCCAAGAGTTTAGCCAATACATTCAGCTAAAGCGTCAGAAGCCTAAAGAAATAGCAGTAGCCGCCACCGATGTCCAAATTCCCGTACCTCTAGAACGATTGGATCGATCTTCCCAACATTTAATTGAAACTCTGATGGCAACTCGAGCCACCCAAGGATTTTATCAATCGGTTTATGATAATTTGCTCCCAATTGTTGCCTTGGCACAAGACAGCATTCAATATATTGGGCAATTGCGAGAAGTTCAAGATGACTATGCCCTCCTTGAATCCTCCAAAAATCAAGAATCTCCAGAAGTAGAGAGCTACCGCCAAGGCTACACCGCCATCAACCGTCTTTTAGAAATTAGCTTGAGACTGACTGAGCTAGGGGCTGAAACAGGAGAATCTGCACGCCGCACCGCTGAAAGCTTACAGAGACTAGAACGGAGTCTGCGCGGCCTACAGCAAACCCTAGAAGAAAGTCGGCTTGTGTCCTTTGAAACCTTGACTTTTCGGGTTAGGGGGATCTTACGTGACCTCACAACTCGAAATCTCGATAAACGGGCGCAATTATCTGTAATCGGCGAAAAATTAGAACTTGATGCAGGCACTCTGCGCAACCTTGAACCCGTGCTTTTGCACCTAATTCGGAACTCCTTCGATCATGGCTTGGAAACGGTAGGTGAACGGGCAGTATTAGGTAAGTCGCAAAAAGGTACAATTACTCTATCCCTAGTCCGCCGTGGTAGCGTGTTTGTGCTCAAAGTTAGTGATGACGGTCGTGGCGTTGATCCTGAGCGCATTCGTAATATTGCGATCGCCAAAAATTTACCACTTACTAATACCGATACTCCAGCATCTCTACTAAATGTATTGTGTCAAGCGGGTTTCACCTCAGCCCAATTTGTCAGTGATATTTCGGGTCGGGGTGTAGGTATGGATGTGGTAGCCAATCAAATCGGTGGAATTGGAGGACAGCTCAACCTTGATACTAAGTTGGGTGTAGGCACCACTTTTACAATTCTAATCCCAGTACCTAATCTCTTTGTACGATGCATGATTTTGCAAGCAGGCGATCGCATCTTTGCCGTCCCCACTTCCGATATTTTTACCACCATGCTTTTAGGTGATTTACTCTGGCAAAAAACTGAGCAAGAGTCCGCTCTATATTCCATGACCATTGAAGAAGACACAGGCTTAGTTCCCGCCCTAGATTTATATCAATACTGGCAAGGTGAAATTTCCTCCCGCACCTATTTACCTACTTCCATCGCCGTCCGCACCAAGCGATCGCAGGATACTTTAGGAGTGTGGCTCATTGCCGATAGCTTAATTGGGCAAAATGATTTGCTAGTTAACTCCATTCCTAGCCCCTTAACTACACCCGTAGGCGTGATGGGAGTTAGCCTCCAGTCCAATGGCAAACTAATCCCAGTTATTGATCCCATTTCTTTAATTGATCGTCTTTTAGATTCTACTTATTCGGAGATTGCCCCTCGGATCATGGAAACCGCAGAAGACATAGCCCAAATTTTAGTGGTAGATGATGCAGCCCTCATGCGGCGGCGGATTGAAAGTAGTCTTAGCAATCAAGGCTATAACATTCATACCTGTAGCGATGGTTTAGAAGCTTGGAATTGGATGCAAAATCATGCTCAGCCTACTATGTTAATTACCGATATTGAAATGCCGGGCATGGATGGATTTACCCTGATTGATCGCTGTCGTCAAGCCAAAATGAATATGCCGATTATGGTGATCTCCTCTCGCCTTGCCGAAGAATGGTCAAAGGAAACCAAACGACTAGGGGCAGATGATTATCTAACTAAAGGTTTTACTACCCCACAGCTTTTGGAAAAAGTAGAGATACTCCTACAAAAATACAGCCAAAAAACGCCACCACAATAACTTCATAATATGCCCCAACCCTTTCGAGCCATTGCTCCTCCGCCTATAGCTACGGAAAAGCTTCTACTCTTGCAGTCTCAAAACTTAGCCCTAGCTTTTAGTGTTGACCAAGTTCAAGAAGTTTTACTCAAAGCCTCTGTAACCAAAGTTCCAGCGTATGAGAACTCGGTGACTGAGAAATCAGCCTCTGAAAAACCAGAGCGCAGCGTTACCAACTACCGAGGTGACTTAATTCCCGTGGTTTTTGGGACTAAAGCTTGCCCCCCCATGCCCGAAGTTACCCTAGGTCTAATTAAAGCCCCTGATATCAAAGGTGGATTCGTGGCGATCGCCTGTCTAAATCTTCCTAATCTTGTCGCCATTAGTCCCCAAGATTGGCAAAACCTAGAAATTGATACTAGCCCTTGGCAATCCGATGGCAGGGTCTATAACTTTAATAGCACTAACTATAGCCACATCATCGGCATCGTCAAAAGATCCTAGAATCTGATTAAATTGGCAATCTCGGCGCTGTGGGTTTGAATTAGAGCGTGGGTAGCATTCGATAAAATCTTAATCTCAGCCTTAGGTATCCGATCAGCATATGTCTGACAATGCCACAACGGAATAGTGTCATCTTTGTCACCAGCAATAACTAAAGTCGGAACTGTAATGCCATGAATATCATTTTCTACAGTATCAATCGCATCTTCAGGACGGAGGCGATCGTATAGAAATGACTTAGCCACAGGTTGATTAACCAAAGCTTTGCGGGCTTGATAGATTACTTCAAATTCTGAGGTTTTACCTACAAGATTAGCCAAAGGTGAAATTCCCCTTAACACCGCATCCACTAAGGGGCTTTCCCAAAGTAAAGGCTTCAAGTAATTATAGCGACCTACAAACTCGTCATCTCTAATCCCGGCTGGGGCAATTAACGTTAAAGCCTTAGCATTAGCACTATGACTATGTGGTGGATATTTCAAAGCAAAGGCTGCTGTCGTCCAACCACCGTAGGAATGCCCAACAAGCCTAAAATCATCTAGCCCCAAAATTGCTGTTAAAAATTCCTGTAAAAATTCAACTTGGTGCCAAATATTATATTTAAGCTTGGGTTTAGACGATTCCCCAAATCCTAATAAATCTA
>JBBQHY010000138.1:0-6623 GCA_038324415.1 Pseudanabaenales cyanobacterium
AAACTTCTGCACGATCGCCCGCCTGATCGTCTCGCGACACATATACATCGTAATGAAACTCGGCGTAAAAAACGAACCATCCTTATAGCCGTTAATCTTCTCAAATATCAACCCCAAAACCGCCGCATTAATTAACTTCTCACTATCCTCTTGACCATCCGCCAACTCATCACTACTAAAATCATAGGCATCCAAAAACTCAAACAAATATGTCAACGCATCAAGATCACCCGATCGCCTTTTACCATCATGATCCTTCAACACACTCGCACCAAAAATCGGCAAATTCTTCCCTTTCAGCGCCCCAATCGTAATCGTATTCTGCTCAATCTCCGATTGCTCAAACAGCGAACTATTCAAATAAGGAACATTAGCAAAAATCTCCCTTACATCCTCCTCTCTTCCACTCTGTTCCCGCGCCAACACCTCAAAAAACAGACTGTTTAAAGCCTGATAATCCTTTACCTTAGCCAAATTTAAAAAAGCAAAAGCGCGATCGCCTTGATGATATTTGATTAATTGCGCTTCCAATAACTTCAAAAAGAGAACTCGATTAATCCAATTAATCGATAACCGTAACGCCACATTAAACAACTTCTCTTCATGAGTCTCGCCAAACTCTTCAGGAGTTGTTAAATTCTTTAATTGTGGAATCCTATCCAAACCATCCAGCCGATTAATCGTATTTTCGAGCAAAGAGCCAATATTGCGATCGCCCTCTTTCTTACGCCCAATCAGCTTCTTGCCCCCCTCCTTTGTTTCCGTCAACCCAATGATATACAGCAACTCATTATAAAAAGGCTTATTTAAACTATTGCTATCATTGGCAAAATCCAACTTCAACAAATGCTGCGGCGAAAACACTTTAAACAAATCAATCAAATCTTGATCGTTCTGTTTCGCATTATTCAATGATTCTTGATAATCACGAATATCAAAATGTGTGAATTTGATTTCATTGATTACTTCGGCGATCGCGGGTTTAGCAATATCTTTATAAAAAAAGTTCGTCTTATAACCACTCAGTTTTCTAGCTTCAAAATCAGTAAATTGCTTATCCAGAGCCTTATCTTGAGCAAACTTCTCCTCAAAATCTTCGCATCAAAAATAAACCACTCATAAATATTCGTCACTACCAAATATCTAATCTCTAGATTTTTGCCCGTACTTCTCTCCCGCAGAAAATATAAAACTAACTCCTGAAGAGCCTTTGAATTAAGATTCTCAACCTTCAGCATTTCTCCCATATTAGTCGGACTCTTTACCTCCAAAATCACCCCAACCGTACTTTTTGCATTCTTGCCATTATGAATAACCAGATCGTTCCGACCCTTCGTATTAATGAAATAGCTAGGGCTATAATAAGTATTCTTTAAAAAGTCGGAAACCAAATTCTTATGAAATTCTTCCGATTCTCCCTCATTAATTTGTGCGAGCAACTGCCTCAGATTAGTTTTAAACGTCTCAAAATTCTCGCAATCGGGCTTAACCTTTACAAACGCTTTATTTAGTGATTGCCTTGGTTGTAACTTGTTGGCTTTCATGATCTGCTATTGCAATTCCTTTTCTAATAGTCAAAATCCTAGCATGAGATGAAATTTGGGCATGGTAGAGTTTATTGAAGGGCGATCGCTGTTTTTAATAACCAAATTCAGGAATTTCTCGCTGAAGCAGGCATTTAAAAATATAAATCGGTGAATAGCTCACAACAAGTATTACTATTCGGATCAGCAGTATTAGCAGGGGGGTTAAATGCGATCGCTGGTGGCGGTAGTTTTATCTCTTTCCCCGCTTTAATCTTTGCTGGAATATCACCCATAAATGCCAATGCTACTAGTACAGTTGCCCTATTACCAGGAGCGATCGCCAGTATTGGTGCTTACCGTCATCAACTAAATTGGCGGGATCCAGAGTTTAGTTCTTTAGCAGGAATTAGTATTATCGGCGGAATTCTAGGCTCAATCGTTTTACTCAATACTCCGCCCAATCTATTCGTAAAATTGCTTCCTTATTTACTTCTATCTGCCACATTACTGTTTACTTTTGGGCAACCCCTAACCCAATGGTTTAAACATCAAACCGATACATCACCTAATTCTGATCAGCCCAATAGATTATATAAATATGGGATGCCACTTTTGCAAGGAGCGATCGCCCTCTACGGTGGATTTTTTGGCGGCGGTATTGGCATCTTGATGTTGGCATTACTATCTATGATGGGCATGGAAAACATCAATAAGATGAATGGAATTAAAACCGTTCTCGCAGCATTAATTAATGGCATGGCGGTCTTTCCCTTTATACTTGCAGGAATTATTAATTGGCAGGCAGCAATAATTATGGCGATCGGGGCGATTTTAGGTGGCTATTTGAGTGCCTATTACGCTCAAAGACTGAATCCGATATATGTACGTCGCTTTGTAATTATGAATGGATTTAGTATGACTATTTATTTTTTTATCAAAAGTTAAAGCATCAATTTAACTTTGAATTAGCGATGGATTACTCTAAATTTTATGAAATTTTATGCCCAACCTAAACCCTATCTGTAAAGAACAAAAACTTCGTTAATCCAGTTAAAACTGCCACAAAAATTCCGATAAAAGCACTACGACTAATAATTTCTTCATTACCTAGTCTTTTATCAATACCATCAATTTTTGTTTCTCCTTTATTAATTTCACCTTTGAGTATGGCTTCAACCTCCTTGATTTCCCCCTTTAAGGTGGCTTCGACTCGATTAATTTCTCCCATAAGTGTTACTTCAACTCGATTAATTTCATCCATAAGTGTTACTTCAACTCGATTAATTTCTCCCTTCAAGGTAGCTTCGACTCGATTAATATCTCCTTTGAGTGTCGATTCGACTTGGTTAATATGACCTTGAAGCTCTGTAAATTTAACCTCGAATTTCTTATCAAGATTACTGATCTGAATCTCAAATTTTTTATCGAGGCTGAGGATTAATTCTTTAATTTCTTGATTAGTAGTTTCACTCATAGCTCAATTTTACGATAGGTTTCCAATTATTTCAAGACAGAATGTTAACTTTAGTTAGAGCTGTCTGTAGTGGGAATAGGGGGAAAAACCCGATCGCCCAGCCTTAAATATGGATCGGTACTTAAATTACTAATTCTGGTATTAACTGTCAGCCGATAAAAATGATTAAATTGCGATCGCTCTGCCCAAGTTGGTAAAAGTTCTTGGCGGTTTTTGATAAATGTTTTTTGAAAGTTGGGATAAACTTTACCAGTTTCCGAATCTCTAGTAGGTACAACACAACGAGCGCAAGGATTCATTCCTAAAAATTTGATGTTCCCAATCTGAAATTCTGGAGCTTCACCTTTACGAGCAAATAGCCGATCTTCCCAAAATGCTTCTACTCCTGCAATTTCTAAATTCGTCCGAAATCGCCGCTGTATTTCCGCAAAACTGATATTGTCATACCAAGATTGAATCATTTCTAAAGTGGCTGTGCTGGTAATTGTGGGGGCAGGGGAATTAATGTCATCGGGAAATCCCATTTCTAAATTTTTAAGTAGCTTGATTTGAAATCCAAAAAACCCACTCATCCATAGTTCAAAATCTGCGAAATCTGAGCTTAAATCAAAGCCATAATTTTCATTTTTACCCTGCTCTTGAATTTGTACAGTCTGAGTTTTTAGATCAAACTGCGATCGCAATAAATGAATCTGAGGATAACGTTTACCATTAACAAACCGCCCAGAACCATCAATCATGGCAATGGTGCGATCGCCCGCCAAAGCCCCACTAGGTAAAACTTCTACCTCAGATACTTCAACTCGATCTAGGGATTTGATGGGATAGATATAAATTTTATTAAGGTAAGCCATGACAGCAATTCCTAAAAAGTCACAGGTATTATGTGTGATTATACGCTCATAACTAGCGTTGGCAGACCAAGGCTAATGCGTTCAGGCTTATGACTATGCTAGACGATTAGGCTAGTATTGATTAACTTACGATCTAGCTTTAACAAACATACTCATGGCATTTTCTTCGGTGATTCGGGCTTTAGGGCGATCGCACCTTTTAAGTGAATTAGAGACAAAATTAAAAACAAACCAAGTTTTAACTCTGAGTGGGCTATCCCGTTTAGCCAAAGGATTAGTGGCGACCGCTTTAAGTTCCAAAACTAATTTATTGGTGATTACGGCAACCCTTGAAGAAGCGGGGCGATGGGCATTACAGCTAGAGGCAATGGGCTGGGAGCAAGTGCATTTATATCCTGGTTCGGAATCCTTTGAACCGCAAACTGAACCTGAAGTTATTTGGGGTCAAATGCAAATATTGACAGATTTAGTAACTAAACCTAATCAAATTGCTGTAGTCGCAACGGTTAGGGCATTACAACCCCATTTACCCACGGTGCTGGATTTCCAACAACAGTCCCTTGCTTTGGTTACTGGCATGGATATTTCTTTATCAGAACTGGGCGATCGCCTGACGAATTTAGGCTATGAACGCAATAGCTTGGTGGAAAGCGAAGGGCAATGGAGCCGAAGGGGAGATATTATTGATATTTTTCCTGTATCTAGTGAAGTTCCGATTCGCATAGATTATTTGGGCGATCAAATTGAACGGATTCGAGAATTCGATCTGTCTTCCCAACGAGGTTTAGATGCGATCGCTGGGATTATGCTCACTCCTACTAATTTTGGCTATAGTGCCTGTGAAGATTCAATTTTAAGCTATCTATCGGAAAACTCTCTAATTGCGATCGATGAGCTAGATCAATGTCAGACGCATAGTCAGAGTTGGTATAAAGCTGCGGTTTCTAGTCATGCAGTCGATCTAGTTGATAGCTTTGATTCGGATTTCGATGGAGAAAGTACAGAAGTTAAGATTTCCCAACCAAAAATATCTCCTCATACTTGGGCGGAATGCCTGACGGAAATAGAAGTATTCCCACGAATTTATTTATCAGAATTAGCGGAAGAGAATAAGGGTATTAATTTGGCTAGTCGGGCGATCGCTGCGGTTCCCCATCAATTTGGTAATTTAGCCCGTACCATCAGAGAATTTCGAGATCAAAATTATCAAATCACCCTTGTTTCCGCCCAGCCATCTAGAGCAGCATCATTACTCCAAGAACATGACTGTCCAGTGCAATTTGTACCGAATCCCCAAGATTATGTATCAATTGATAAGCTTCAAGCCTCTAGGGTGCCAGTCGCGGTTAAATACTCTGGCTTAGCTGAAATTCAAGGATTCATTTTACCCACGTTTCGGATTTTAATAGTTAGCGATCGCGAGTTCTTTGGACAGCATGCTCTTGGCTCTACGGGATATGTACGCAAACGCAGGGTGGCGGCATCTAAAAAAGTAGATTTAGATAAATTGTCGGGGGGGGATTATGTGGTGCATCGACATCATGGCATTGGGCAGTTTTTACGCCTTGAGAGCTTAGTAATTAATAAAGAGACCCGTGAATATTTGGTAATTCAATACGAAGATGGTCTGCTACGGGTAGTTGCCGATCAAGTTGGTTCTCTTTCCCGCTTCCGTTCGGGAGGAGATGCCAAGCCCACCCTGAATAAAATGACGAGTAAGGCTTGGGTAAATACTACGAATAAAGTCCGTAAAGCGATTAGAAAAATCGCCATCGATCTATTGGAACTTTATGCTCGGCGATCCCAGCAAGTCGGTTATGCCTATCCACCCGATATGCCTTGGCAGCAAGAAATGGAAGATTCTTTCCCCTACCAGCCTACCCCCGATCAACTGAAAGCCACTCAAGATGTAAAGCAGGATATGGAAAGCGATCGCCCGATGGATCGATTAGTCTGCGGAGATGTGGGCTTTGGTAAAACTGAAGTGGCAATTCGGGCATTATTCAAGGCTTTAACGGCAGGCAAACAGTCAGCTTTACTGGCTCCTACAACTATTTTGGCGCAGCAACACTACCACACTATGCAAGAACGATTTGCGCCCTATCCCATTAATATCGCTTTATTAAATAGATTCAAAAGTGCTATGGAACGGAAGGAAATCATCCAAAAATTAGCAACTGGAGAACTCGACTTAGTGGTGGGAACCCATCAACTTCTATCTAAAGATATCAACTTTAAGAGCTTGGGCTTACTGGTCATAGACGAAGAACAAAGATTTGGTGTGGCGCAAAAAGAGAAAATTAAATCCCTAAAAACTGAAGTGGATGTATTAACTCTATCAGCAACTCCCATTCCTCGCACTTTATATATGTCACTTTCAGGAGTGCGGGAAATGAGCCTAATCACAACTCCACCTCCATCACGGCGTTCCATTAAAACCCATCTCTCTCGCTACGATCCAGAGGCAATTAGATCGGCAATTCGTCAGGAGTTAGATCGAGGTGGGCAGGTATTTTATGTAGTGCCTAGGATTAATGGCATCGAAGAAACCAGTACAACTATTCGAGAAATGATTCCCAGTGCCAGACTTGCGATCGCCCACGGACAAATGCCAGAGGGAGAACTGGAAACCACAATGCTCACCTTTAGTAGTGGTGAAGCGGATATTTTAGTTTGTACCACCATTATTGAATCAGGATTAGATATCCCCCGTGTGAATACAATTATTATCGAAGATGCCCAGAAACTAGGGCTGGCACAGCTCTATCA
>JBBQHY010000139.1:0-6605 GCA_038324415.1 Pseudanabaenales cyanobacterium
CGCTACAGTGAAGCCGAACCTTTGTATTCTCAAGCTTTACAGATTTCAGAAAAGATTTTAGGTAAAGATCATCCTAAGACAATAGCGACTAGGGATAATTATGCTCAGTGTCTCAAACAGATCGCATCGCTGAGCAAATAAACTTCGTGATATGAGTACAGAGACTATGTGGTATCAGTAAGAAGCTATTTTATCAATTTTAGAGCTATTGCCAATCTCACAAAAAGCATTGTAAATAAAGCATAATTAATTTGATCAAATCCAATTCCTTTGGCTAGCAGCACTTCTGGAAAAATGAAAACGTGAAATGGAAGCAATAGGATTTTTGAGTTGGTTTAGCAGATGTTATTTTATTGATTAGGTTTAGGTTAAAAAAGTATGTATCAAGTTACAGTCGATTATGCCAAAGCAAACCTTGACGAACTCTGCGATCGGGCAGGTCAAGAACAGGAAGGAATAGCGATCGTCTGCGAAAATCGTAGTTTTATTCTTATTACTCAAGAAGAATGGGAATCTCTGACCGAAACTGCCGAACTGATGCAAGTGCCAAATTTATTAAAACAAGTTGCGTCATCCCGCCAAGAATATCAAACGGGAAAAGCACTTAATATGGAGCAAGTCTTTGGATGAGCGGATACGAAATTCTTTTTTCTAAACAAGCTCAAAAAGATATAGAAGAACTCCCATCAAAGCAAAAATCTAAGCTTCAAGAAATTTTGATTAACATCATCGCCTCCAATCCTTACATTGGCAAAGAGCTGCCTGAGTGGATTATATTCCTATCGCCTTAATCGCAAAGATCGAATCGTATATGAAATTTATGAAGAAGACAAAACAGTGCTAATTATTCGAGCAAAAACTCATTACGGAGATTAAAAATATGCTCAAGTTTTAGGCGATCGCTCCAAATTAGCGAACAACAACTAGGAGCAGATCATCCCGATACCGTAAATAGTTTATTCAACCTAGCCGTGCTTTATCACAACCTGAAACTTCATCCCCAAGCACTGAGACTAATCCAGCGAGCTATTCAAATCTTCGAGCAAATTCTTGGGGGCGAGCATCCCACTACTAAATCTGCCCACAGTTGGCTTCACGGAATTCGGGCAGCTCTTGACGAACTTGGTTAGGTTCTATCTTCCCGCCCTTCCTGCATAGTCTTATGGTGGATAGGTTTTAATATCAGCAAAGTCTAAATCTAGTGTGATTAGAACTCGTTGTTTTTATTGGCAAACAGCGATAACTGTTAAATCTTTTGCACCTTTTAAGTCTTCCGAATAAATGGTGGAAGCATCATAACTTTCATTTCGCAGTAGATTGGCAAGTTCTATGGGCAAATTCTCATCGATTTTGAATTTCAGGCGATCGCTGTTAATGGCAGTAGAACGATTTATTCACGGGCTAATTCGGCGGCATAGCAAATGGCGGCATGAATATCTTCAGAAGTGAGGGTAGGGTAACTTTGCAAAATTTCTGCTTTGCTGACTCGTGCTGCGAGATTGTCGAGAATGACTGATACCATGATTCTTGTCCCTTTGATACAGGCTTTGCCATGATAGACAAATGGATCGGTTGTAATACGCTTTTGCCATGCCATAGTTGTTTGCTCGACTCTAAAGTTTTTGTTTTTCTATTTTAAGTCAATTTTTGCTTGCCTAAGCTCGAATAGAAACAGATAACCTTAAAGGTGCGATCGCATAGAAAAACCTCAAGGCTCTTGGGATGATTAAAAACAACAACTGTAGCGTGTGTTAGCGTAAGCGAAACGCACTGGTTTATCAATTACATAAAGACAAGGTGCGTTACATTTAATTAACTACAAGATCGGCGATGGACTCGAATCGAGGCTAAGGGGCATAGCCACTTGACCACCAAGATCTAACTTTTTACTGGGAAGGGAGAGTAAGTCGCCCCGCAGCGGGGTCGGCTTGAACGAATTGTTATACGTTTGCACTGACCCATTTCTCTATGCAGGCAATAAGCTCAGGCATAGGTAAGTCTTCAATATCTTTATCTGAGAAACCGCGGAATTTCAGTTCGTCATAGTTATCCGCCATGAAGTCATTAAAGGCACCCCAGACTTTGGATGGGCCTGCGGCACTTGGGCGACATTGCTCAGCTAGCCAATTGCGAATCTGTGTGACAGCTTGTTCTGGCTCGTTCTTATGCACAGCTATGTCAGAACCAGAGAGATCAGATAACGCGGCTTGATAGCGATATTTTTCGGCTTCTAGAATAAGGCATCGCTTATGGCTCAGCTCTCCTTGTCCAAAATTTCTGCAGCCTACATCCAAGCCAAGCTCAAATGGCATATTTAACCTAAAATATTCTCCAGCTTTTTTAGCTTTTATTCGGGAGAGATCGTGAATTGCAAACTTTGAATCTCGGATAAGTTCAAGTATCTTTGCAATCCTTGACTCGCCTGAGTCAGACCGCTCTAGCGCAATTCTTGGCTTCAGACCAAAGTAAATAACTGTAAAAAGGATCGGCCGGAGTAGACTGTAATAATCCTTATCAAATGGACAGTTGACAAAGACATTGTCCTCGAACCTCGTGGAGTCCATTCACTTCTTAATTTATTGGTGGAAATGGATCTTGTCCATAACTATTGCGTTCTCGAATGGTTCCATCTTTCTTATGGACATAAAGCTCCGACTTTTCTTTCTTTGCTATCTGTCTAGCGTGCGTAATCGCTTCTTGCTGCGTTGAGAATACTTTAGAGGCGCGCTCCGACCCAGTCTTTCGAACGGCCCAGCCACCGCTAGTGCTAGGTACCACGTGTTGATCTTTCTTGTCCATACGACGATATCTCTCCAAAACGTATAACTATCTATTATACGGAAAATTTCCCTATAACTACCCGATTTAAGGTGATTATACCGAAACTTTCTGGCTAACACAACTAATTAAGTTTACTGTCCCGAAACTTTTTGGATAACATTCTCTAGAAGAGTGTTACCCAAAAAAGGCAAGATAAAGTAATCCAGTTTTAGCCAAATAGGATTTTTAATTCGATCTAGATAATGGATAGTTTTATTTCTGAAAATCTCCCAAAGTAAAGTTAAGAAGTCTTAAAGCTCTCTGATCGCCAAAACATCAATGGCTGCATAACAGGCTTCTACAGTTGACTGTTCTTGCATTTTGCTAACTAAAGCGGCAAAGGCAGTAGCATTTACACGGATCAAATTTCTTGCTCGTACCTTTGCCCATCGCTCTTCAAGATCAGGATTAGCGGTATGAGCGATCGCCGCCCGTAATTTAAACAGATCATCATCTCCACCCTCAGCAGTTTGGTAGATATATTCTTCCGCCGCAATCCCTGCCATCCACACCGTACAGTAGCGTTCTAGGATATTTAGGGGCATTGTGTTCATATCTGTAGTGGTATCTACTTCAACCCCAGCCTGAGCTTTCAGATTGTAGCCCACAACTTTAATTCCTAAAATATGAGCAGCTAAAAAATGTCCCGCTTCGTGATAGAGAATTCTTGCCTGTTTTGCTTTATAGCTAGGTAACTTAGATTCGACCCAGTTAATAATTTTGGTTCCGCCTTTACCTTCAGCATAGGCATTGTCAAGTCCATACAATCCCAAAAACAAAACTGCAATCCCTGTAGGAATTAGTGGCGAAATCCCTGTAAATGGAGTCGAGAGGGAGATCATCGTAATTGCAAAGATTGCGATCGCCAGTAAATTCAGGGCAGTTTCACTCATGTCTAAAAAATATGTGATTAGGGACGTTTATAGAAGGTGCTGAGACTATTATCATCGCCCACAAACCGCCAATGCCAAGGTTCGTACATTACTCCTTGGGTATTATTTAAGGGAAAGGATAATTCAAAACTGTACTTAGAAGCATTTTGCTCTAGCCATCGAAAAGCTGCGGTTTGGTCAAAGCTAGGGTTAAGAATGGTACTGGGAGAATTGCGATCGCCAATATCTATAGCATAACCAGTGTGATGTTCGCTGTAACCAGCAGGAGCACTGACTTTAGCCCGTTCCGCAGGAGTTTGATTGCGTTGGCGACTAATTTCAAAAAATAATTGGCGCTGATCTTCTTTGCTGCGAAATCCTGAAATTGCCAAAAGTTCAACATCACTAACTCGGGCATCTATCTCCATTTGTTTGTACTTAGCGGCGGCGGCGGCTCGGAGTTTAATTTCATGTCCATCGTTAGCAGTCTCTACAACTTCCAAACTATCTAGAGGTGCCTCTTCATAGGCGTAATGCCCTAAAAGTCTATTTTCAGATTTGGGAATTGGCGGACTGATAGGCGTAGGCTGCACAATGGGGGCTGGCTCTGGTAACTTATCCGATAACTTAGGAGTGGGATTTTTAATTAAGTTGAAAACTAATAGCAGTAAAAGGGCGATCGCAAAAAGAATTATGGCTCCAAGGGCTAGTCGTCCATAAGACCGCTTTTTCTGGGGCGGTAAGTTGCTGTTAACTCTGCGGGCAACGGGAACATCTTTGGGCATAACCAACCTACTAATTGATCTTAATTTGTCAGCAACTGTAATATACCAACTTGGATACCCAAGAAAGCCACAGCTCCAACTAAGGACAATTTAATTTTATTGACGATCGGTTGAACTTCATAGGTAACTAGCAAACGGTCTTTTAATAAATCGGGTTCGGGCTTATCCCAAGTCTGACCGTCGTACCAGCCCGTCTCTTCATAAAGTACCTTGGGACTCTGCAAACGATCTTTGACATATCTCCACCCTAGTAAAATTTGCACTAAGGGTAAAAATAAACCCACCGTCGATCCGATCGCTCCTAGACATAAAAATTCTGGTAAATGCCGACTGGGGGAAAAACTAACGGCGGCGATCGGGGCTGAGATAATCCACCATCCTGCCCAAATTATGACTAAGACTTTAATATATGACCAGATATTCAGAGTGCCCCACCGAAAAACAAATGCCTCTTTTAAAGCCATGTATTCGTTTAAGGGTTGCTGTTCATCAGGTACTGGGCAATTGGTCATGATTAAATTAAAAGACTAAATACTAGACTTGGAAAATATGTCTAAAGTTTAGCCTATCGTTAAGTCTCTAGCACTTCGGCGGCTTTTGGATTGGTAAATCTTTAAGTTTCTTGCCATTCACCCCATAGATATTCTCTTCGTAGGAGTCAGCAAAGGGAGTAAGGGATTGAGTAATTTCGATCGCCCCATAACCGCAGCGATTAGTTTTGAGACTTTTCTTTGCAGGTTTAATAATTCTAACTAGATGAGGTTGAAGGGGTTTGAGTCCAGCGATCACAAATTTGGTAGTAGAAGCTTTATAGCTGCGATCGGATTTGGGCGAGTCTTTAGTACAAACCCTTGTGGCATCTAAGGCAAACTTAGCAGGATTAAATACTCGATCTCCTACTAACACTAAAGCTGGAACAGTGTTTGAATTAAAACTAACTTCACCACAGCGATCGGCTACCAGTTTCCGAAAGGTGATGCGTTGGACAGCAATCTCTACCTTGGATTTAGGCTTAAGGTTAGTAAAAAAAACCTTATCGTCAGAGCGAAATATTAACGATTGCGAGGCGATCGCCGTTAGCTCAAATCCACCCCAAAGGAGAACAGCCCAACCTAGTGACCTTAAGACTTTCATTGTCAGATTACCTAGTGAAAAATTTAAGCCATCCGATCGCTTGCCCGTTTACCGCCCCACTTTTCGATAATGCGATCGTCGTACTCATCAGCCGCTTCTAATATCGCCGTAACCGAAGTTTCTAGTTCATTTTTGTCGCAGGATGAACCAATCAAGCTAGTTTGGAACCTAATATCACCATCTTTATCCAAACTAAAGGAGCCGAATTGTATGTCAAAGTTTTGATCTAATAAAAATCGTGTTAACTCAGGTGTAATTTCTGCACCCGTCACCACATAAGACCAAGCCGAGATTACAGATTCATCAATGCCCCAAGGTAAAACCTCAATCATGGCAGTCGCCGATCCCACAGGCACAATAAAAATAGGTAGATTGTTAGGCGGAATGAACTGATCTTTACAAATATCGGCAACCCAAGGTTCGATTTTTTCGTAGCAAGCTTGTTGGGCAGAGGTTTTAAATTTCATAACTTTCTTATTTATAAAAATATTATGGGTATAAATTTCTACACCAGAATAGCCTTAACTCTAAGATATTCGCCATTACCATTACTTAACCTTGGACTTAATTTGTTAAATAGGATAATCCTTTAGTTACAAAATCTTGACGACTTAAACCCGCAGGTAAAGCCCGATCTTCAAGGAATACCTTTGCCCGATCGCTAATGCTACCTGACTTAACCGCAAATTCCTGAGATTCAGATGTCGCTATTTGGGGCGCTCGCATATCTAATAAATAATGGACAGCCAAAGATTGAAGCGATCGCAATTGGCGATAGTCCATTTGAGTTTGAATAGATTTAGGTAAATTAATCACCCGTTGGCGCACAAGTTTATCCGTAATATCAACTTGATTAACATGATCGGCAATTAAACGATCTAAAGCTTGGGCATCAAGATTAGCAGCATCAATAATTGGGAAATCTATGGTTTTGCGGGGACTCTTGAGTGGATGAAACTGAGCTTTGTGGGTATCTAGATCAAATTCAATAAAC
>JBBQHY010000140.1:0-6585 GCA_038324415.1 Pseudanabaenales cyanobacterium
GTAGGTAAACATGGAAATGAAAGAATGATAAAAAAATATGTAGAGGCGCAAGGAAGAGAATATTTAGAATTACATTCTAACAGTCAACTAAATCTCTTTTGAGTTCGATACCCCGCTGCTTGCGGCGGGGTTATTCATTCTGCCATCAATTTTTTCTAGTTTTTGATTGACCTCGACAAATTTTTGATTAACTTCGGCAAATTTTTCATTAATTTCAACAATCTGCTTGTCTATCCTTTGATTGACTTCAGCAAATTGTTTGTCCATCTTCTGATTAATTTCAGCAAATTGTTTGTCCATCTTCTGATTAATTTCAGCAAATTGTCGATCTATCTTTTGATTAATTTCAGCAAATTGTCGATCTATCTTTTGCTCAAAGCGAGTTAAGAATTCTTCGAGGCTGTAAGTAACAGTTTGGGGATTAGTCATATCTGTTTAGAAAATTAATTACTCAATATCATAAGCGATCGCTTCCCAATTCTTCATCTCATACTTCTAAGATACCGCCCTACATTTCTTAACTGACATTCTGCAAATTGAGCGGATGTAAGGGTTGGACAACTAATTATTTTAGTTTGATTTATCTGGTTCTGAGGCGACCGCGTAAATCAATTGCTGGTTTGAAATTGGGTTTAAGTTTTAAGGTTTTATTTATAGCTACATTTGAATCTGAGTAACGTTTCATGGCATACAGAGTCACGCTTTTGCCAAATAAGGATTCATAAGGTTCAATGCCACCGCGTAAGGGTTCCCCTACGATCGCCTGATTAAAAGCGATTAAAGCTTCGGGATAACGGTTCAAGTCATAAAGAATTCTGCCAGAGTTATGCCAAGCTTCGGCAAAATTACTAGCAATGTCTATGGCTTTACGATAGGAACTTAAGGCGGCTTGGGGTTGCTTTAGGCGAGAATAGGCAGTTCCCCGTTCAAACCATGAATTGTGGAGATTTGGATCGAATTTTATTGCCCGATCGTAGGAGTCAATCGCTTGCTTATATCGCCCTAAATTAGAAAGGGTATTACCTCTAGCGTGCCAGCCTTCAGCAAAATCGGGTTTAACTTGAGTGGATTTATCAAATGCGCTAAGTGCCTGTTCGTTATTCCCTTCATCTAGAAATTTCACGCCTTCATAGTAGAGAGCATAATTCTCTTGATTGGGAATATCTGGTTTAGCTTGTCGGATTTCTTCGGAACGCTTAAAAGCAGCCCTAGCATCCTTGTATCTGCCAATACGGGTATAGCCTACGCCCTGTCCTTGCCAAAACAGAAAGTCATCCCCAGCGATCTGTTCTTTATAAAGTAATGAATAGGATAACTCTGGCGCAAAGGCTGTTGCTTTGGTGTAGGCGATCGCCGCATCCCTATTTCTCCCTAACCGCTTCAGATATACTCCTTGATAAAACCAAGCAGGTCCATAGTTAGCCCTAATACTAATTGATTTATTTAGAGTTGCAAGAGCTTCTTCACTTTGACCCAGATCGCCTTGGGCTGTGGCTTTGTTAAACCAGAAAATATAATAATCTTTTGGTAGAATGCGATTACTATCTCCTACCCGATTTACCCGATCTATAGCAACGCCATTCCGAATATCAATAGCTTTATCATAGGCAGCGATCGCATCTTTAAACATTCTTAACCTTGCCAAAGCGACACCTAGCCCATTCCATACCTCTGGATCTTTATTCGCACGGGCATCTTTCAAAGCTTGCCTAAAGCAATCAAGGGCTTCTTCATTTTTATTTAACCGTAACTGACTACTCCCTCTGAGCTTATAGTTCGCGGCTTGGGGTGGTAAAGAGCCAATTTCACAGGCTACAACCGTTTGACTACGAGCAACTTGAGGGAGATATAACACCAAACCTGAGAATAAGCTTGAGAAAAAGACAGGGGCGATCGCTAGTTTAAAGAGATGAGAAAACGTAATTTTTGGGTTATTGAGCTTCAGGGATAGAAAACTTTCCAGAGGTAGGCTCTCGGTTGGTAGGAGGGATAATTTGGGGAGCAGGTTCATAATTAGTTGGAGCAGTGTAGGTATTATTCGGAATTTCTTCAGTTCTGGGTACTATTCTAGGGGGAATTCGTCTAGGGGCGATGGCGGTGGCGATTTCAGTATTCGCTTTATCTGCTATCCATTTACTCTCTTGTCTCCAATAAGGAGTTGCGATCTTTCTATATGAATTTAGTGCAGATTTCCAATTTTTAACTCTATAAGCAGTATTAGCTTCGTTAAAAGCTTGTTTATCTTGTTCCCATTGTTTTTTATAGTTGACTAGTGCCATATCAACTTTGTTCCGTAGGGGGCTAGTTTCGGGTATGGTTGCAGTTAGAGTTTCAATATCCTGAAGTTTGCCGCCACTTTTAATTTTTGCTAAAACCCGATCTAAAACTTCTCCTTGACGGAGGATTAGTTCCGCCTTTTCTTCTTCAGTTTGTTGGGGAATTTGGGAATCGGAAGTTACAGGAACGGAAGTTGAGACGATACTTTTAACCTGATATATTTGATTAATTGCAATACCACTAATTGTTACCAAAGCTGCGATCGCAGTTCCGATTATAACTTTTGGAGAGAATAGAAATATTTGGGACTTAGATTTGCTAGATGTTAATTCAATTATGGTTGGCTCTGAGATATTTAATTCTTGTAGTTTGCGATCAGGAATATTTAATTGAGTAACATCAAATTGGGAAATATCTAATTGAATAGAAGAAAAAGAAGTGGATAGCTCGATCGCAGTGTCTAGATTTTGATCGGTTAATGGAATTGGATTTGGCTGAAGATTCTGTGGAATAGACTTGGGAAGGATTTCTAAGGATGCTAAATCTTTTAATACTGCTACGGCAGAAGGATAGCGTTGGCGAAAGTCGTAGCGCACCATCTTATCTATAATCTCGCTCAGATCGAAGCTGACGGACGCCAAATGAGACCATTCAAGCTCTAGAGTGCGAGGATTTTTTGGAATGAAATCTGGGTCTAAACCTGTTAATGCTTGAATGCAAATTATACCGAGAGCGTAGATATCACTATTGATCTGTGGATGTCCATTTGACTGCTCGCTGGGCATATAGCCAGAGGTACCAATGGTAATTGTCGATTTAGCTCGTTTGGAATTTGTGATAATTTGAGTGCAAACTTGTTTAACCGCGCCAAAATCAATCAAAATTAGATTACTATCTTGACTCCGTCGCATTAGATTTTCGGGCTTGATATCGCGATGGATAACTTTTTGTTGATGGACAAATTCAAGGGTTTCTAATACATCTTGGAGCAAATTGATTACCTGTGCCTCACTCCACTTTTTACCTAGTGTTAACTCTTCATCTAGCCCATGCCCTTCAATGAATTCCTGAACTAGATAAAATTCTTGATCTTCTTCAAAATTTGCCAGTAATCTGGGAATGCGATCGTGACTTCCAAGCCGATGTAAAACCTTAGCCTCGCTATCAAATAATCTTCGAGCAATATCTATAATTTCTGGCTCATTAGCTTTGGGTTTTAGATGCTTAACTACGCAATAGTGATGATCTGGCAACTGCATATCTTCGGCTAGATATGTTTCCCCAAATCCACCAACTCCCAAGCGGCTAATGATACTGTAGCGTCCGCCTAATATTATTTTTAGCATCCCAATTTTAAGCTTGGTCAAGCCTAGTTTACTTTATACTCGACTTTTTATGGGATTACTTGTTCCAAGATAGTAGATGTTTATGCTGTGTTCTAAATCTTTGCTACGATCTAATCTATTTATTGCTCCTTGAATTCAACCAAATTTTGAACTTGCTTGGGTTCGGATTTGATATTTGGAAAGGCGATCTCCATATTTGCAAGTCGCAACTTGGAAGTAAAAACATTGACTACCTATCAACGAGAATTAATTAACAGTAAGAGGATTACGCAAATTTACCTAGATCAAATATCCTCTAGATCGATTGGGGTAGGATTAGTGCAGTTGATTGTGGGTAGGGAATCCCAAGCCCTAAAGTTAGTTCGAGAACTAATGGAGCGCACTAAAGCCAAGATTGTCGATCCTACTGAAAAACAAATCATTATAGAATTAGTTGAGAGTGTATTAGTTAGGACTTACGCACTCAATTTACAGAAACTTAGTGGGAGGGAGTTTGAGGGCGAAGCCCTCAATTGGGGCTGTGCCCCAAACCCCCTTTAAATATAGGTATTCTTTGTATGCTGCGTAAGTCCTATTAGTATCAAAATATTGCCAATTAAGTCGTCAGGAGATTGAAGCTATGTTTTTAGTGACATCAAACAAACACGGGTCTATCAAGAGGTAAGACAAGAAGGCAGGCAAAATGGAGCTATAACTATACTCATGTAGTTGCTATGCAAGCGTTTTAGGAAGCTGACTAATCCGCAACAATAGCAAATCGAGAAATTATCAGTTGAGAACCTAGAAGAATTAGGAGATGAGTTACTAGATTTTGCTAATATTTCTAATTTTGAAAACTGGTTACAAAAATAATCAACTTCTCATTAAACTTAATTTAGACTTGTTTATAATCCAGCCCAAGTTAAAACTAACCCCATGATAGACCTCGACATTACTCTGCCCAGTATTCGCCACATACACTCCCTAATTCGCGATCAACAAACTTCCGAGCATCCTAGAACCGTTGAGGTGAAATTACTCACAGGTGATGTGATTACTGGTACCGTGAAATGGATTGATATTCACTGTATGTGTATGGATGGGGCAAATGTTGATGGTGGGGAAAAGGGTAAAAGTCATGTGATGTTAATTTGGCATCATGCGATCGCCTTTATTCGGTCTTAACTCTGTCTTAATATTATGCAAAAATGTCAACAAGAGTTTTAATCGGGGTTACTGGCGGGATTGCCGCTTACAAGGTGTGCGAGGTAGTCTCTACGCTAGCTAAAAGTAATATAGAAGTTAGAGTGATACTGACTGCCGCCGCTCAGTCATTTATTTCCCCTTTAACCTTTGCAACTTTGTCCCGATCGCCTGCCTATACTGACCTTAACTTCTGGCAACCCACCAGTGGTAGACCTTTACATATTGAATTGGCAGATTGGGCAGATATATTGGTAATTGCGCCCCTCAGTGCCAATACCCTCGCCAAATTAGTTTGGGGACTAGCAGATAATTTACTCACAAATACTGTGCTTGCTTCTCGTTGTCCGATTTTAGTTGCTCCCGCTATGAATACAAATATGTGGGCATCAGTGCAAAATAATTGGCAAATGTTATTAACTAATCCTCGGTATGTGGCAATCGCCCCAGAATCTGGAATCCTTGCCTGTGATGCAGTCGGAACTGGACGCATGGCAGAACCACAGGTGATCTTAAGTTATATAGAATCAATATTATGGACAAAGGGCAAGCAGGATTTATTGGGCAAAAATGTTCTAGTTAGTGCAGGTGGCACTAGGGAATTTATTGATCCTGTCCGATTTATCGGTAATCCCTCCACAGGAAAGCAGGGCATAGCGATCGCCCAAGCCGCCCACCATCGAGGGGCAACTGTCACTTTAGTCACTGCCGCAGATTTAAGTACGCGCTCAGAATTAAATTCAGAATTCAAGACTATTGCCGTTCAAACTTCTGCCCAAATGTCTACGGAACTCATAACAGAGTTTATAAATTTCAGACCTGATTTGACAATTATGGCTGCTGCCGTCGGCGATGTTCGTCCTAAAAATTATAGCGATCGCAAAATCCCTAAATCCCAGCTACCTAGTCAACTAGAACTTGAACAAATTCCTGATATTTTGCAGGATTTAAGCAAACGTAAGCAACCCCATCAAAAACTTATCGGCTTTGCTGCCCAAACAGGAACAGATTGCGAAATTATGAATGCGGCACAGTTAAAATTGCAGTCTAAAAATTTAGATGCGATCGCCGCCAATCAAGTTAATTCGACCCAAACAGGATTTGCTAGCTCCACTAATCAAGCCATTTTTCTTACTAAAAATGCGATTAAAATGATAACTCCCCTTTGCTCGAAACTGGAACTAGCCCATCGATTATTTGACTTTATCCTTTTAAATCTATAGAGATCCTAAATAAGTCTTACCAAGCTCAGATGACAGACAGGTAATTAATTCCACAGTTCTTAGGTGATAAATATTACATTATGGGAACGGGAGAAGAAAACAAATACTTAATTACTCCTGCTGCCACACTGATAAATACGGCAGTTAAAGCTCCCCGACTGATAAATTCTTCGTTACTAATCCGTTTATCAATTCCACTAACTTTTTCTTCAACTCGCTTAATCTCTCCGCCCAACTTATCTTCTACAGATTTAATCTCACTCTTCAATTCAACAAATTGCACATCTATCTTTTTGTCTAAAGAAAGAATCATCTTTTCCAAACTTAAGATAAGCTCCTTTAATTCCTGATTTTTTTATCCTGATTGAGAATTAGTTCTTTTAATTCTTGATTTGTAGGCTCAGACATAAAGGGTTAATATAGAACCCATTTGATATCTTATAATATAACAAAAAGAGGTAAAAAAAGTTGTCAAAGATAGAATATACAAGCAGTTTGACCGATAATGAATGGTTGATTATTGAACCGTTGTTGCCGCAGAAAAAGAAGACACGACC
>JBBQHY010000141.1:0-6532 GCA_038324415.1 Pseudanabaenales cyanobacterium
ATTACTCCGCCGTACCGATCGCATTCCCCAAGCTGCTAAGCACAGTGAAATCCTAAATTATGGCTCCTTAACTCTAGTCCCAGAGAGATTTGAAGCAGTGTGGTTTAAGCAAACGGTAAAGCTAACCCATTTAGAATTTGAGCTTTTACATTGCTTACTCCAACGCCACGGACAGACAGTTTCTCCCAGTGAAATTCTGAGAGAAGTTTGGGGTTATGAACCTGATGATGATATTGAGACAATTCGAGTTCATATTAGACATCTGAGAACCAAGCTAGAGCCTGATCCTCGCCATCCCAAATTTATTAAAACTATATATGGTGCTGGCTACTGCTTAGAACTTTCAGGGATGTCAGAAGAAAGTATTTCCGAGAGTTCCAAACCATTAGTAGTAGATGGTTCAAAGTAATCGGGATTAGAAGCTAAAAGTGTTAAGGGGCAAGCTAAATCGGGACGGAGATCGGCATAGCGGCTATTACGCACATTAATAATCTCTGACTGCACGGTTTGCTTACTTTCACCAAGGCTCAACAGTAAATGAGTAGAAAGTTCTAGGCTTGCTTCAAATTCGGGATGTACTACTTCTTTAGCACCCAACTGATAGAGGGAATCAATATCGCTGTCATTAAAGGCACGGGCAACAATATCTAGGTTCGTAGCAATGGCGATCGCATTTTTCACACACAACCTTGTACTCATGGAATCACGGGTGACAACAACCATAGATTTAGCATTTTTGACCTCAGCTTTTTCTAGTACCAATGGACTGGCGCAGTTGCCATAGATATAAGGAATATTGCGATCGCGCATTAACTGCACCTTTGCCTCCGATAGCTCGATTACTAAAACTGGATAACCTTTAGCTAGCAGCAAGTTCACAATATTCTGCCCAACTCGACCATAGCCACAGACAATCACATGATCCTTAAGGTTGACATTTTCTGAAATCTCTTGGGGAATATCCATACGATTTAGCCAAGTTTTGACCACTGGCACTTTCTCTAAGAATCCTAGAATCTGGGGTGTCGCCTTCATCAAAAACGGTGTAACGATCAACGTAACTGCTGTAGTGCCCAAAATTAATAAATATACTTGCCGAGAGACCAGCCCCAATTGCTGACCAGAGCTTGCCAAAACAAAGGAAAACTCCCCAATCTGCCCCAAACCCAAGCCCACAGTAATCGCAAGGCGCAAAGGATATTTAAACATCATGACCAAAGGCACAATGATCACAAACTTCCCAACCATCACGATCGCCACTAAGCCCAAAATCAATTCTAAATGCTGCCATAGAAACATTGGGTCAATCAACATCCCAATCGCTGCAAAAAACAAAGTCGCAAACACATCCCGCAAAGGTTCCACATAGGACAAAGTTTGATCGGCATACTCGACTTCGGAAATCATCAGCCCTGCTACAAACGCTCCCATTTCAATGGATAAGCCTAAATATTCCGTGAGCAAAGCGATCGCAAAACACAGGACAATCACACTCAGCAAAAATAACTCACTGCTTTCAGTCTTAGCTACAGCTTTTAATAAAGGTGGAATTACCCAAATTCCCGCAGCGATCGCCCCGCCTGCGAATAAAGCCATTAATAGTAAAGCCTTAAGTACAGCCAAACCAATCACATCCGTGGGCTGATCTAAAGCTGGTAAAACCGCCAACATCAAGCCCAAAGCCAAATCCTGCACAATTAGAATACTTAGCATCACCTGCCCATGCACCGACTCCGACTCATTTGCTTCCATCAAGCTCCGCAAGACTACCGCCGTGGAAGACAAAGATAAAATCGACCCTAAAAATATGCCCTGCACAGGTGTACTCACCCATCCGATCGCGGTTGATAAAATTGCCGTGAGAGCGATCGTGCTACAAATTTGTAAAGTGCCACCGCCCAATCCAATCGCCTGTACTTTTTTTAATTGACTTAGAGAAAACTCCACACCTAGGGCAAATAGTAAAAATCCTACCCCAAACTGCGCCAAAGTCTCAACTTGAATTAACTCTTTAATTAAGCCCAAGCCCGTAGGACCCACCACAATACCACCCAAAAGATAGCCCAAAATTACGGGGAGCTTTAACCTAGCTGCTAATAAACCACCAACACAAGCCAAAGACAAAACTAGGACTAAATCAATAATTAAGCGAAAATCTTCTTGCACAATCTTTAACTAATATCTAATTTCTTATTATTGATATAGATTACACCGAACATAGGGATGAGTTGTGGAGGGTGCTGATACTATACCGATATTATTCCCTAGGAAAAACCTGAACAAATTCAATCAATGACATGGGAACGGCAAACTCCACGATCGCCTCTGGTGCAGGTTGTTTATCGAGGTTTACCGAACGGATTCTGCCAATGGGAATACCCGCAGGATAGAGCTTACTAAAACTTGAAGTGGCAATAATATCTCCCCGTTTAGCATCAGTATCCCGATCAAAAAACTCGATCACGCCTAAATTTTGGCTTTGTCCCCGTAAAATACCCACATAACGGCTACGGCTGACGATTACTCCAACTTGGTTAGTCGGATCGCTAATTAGTAATACTCGACTGCTATGGGGAGATACATCTGTAACCCTACCAACTAAGCCTCCTGCTCCGACTGCGATCGCTCCAGCCCTAATGCCATCAATACTCCCCCGTCCAATTAAAATTTGCTGCCACCATGAATCAGCACTGCGCCCAATAATAGTCGCCCAAATTCCTTTACCTGCAATTACGGGTTTCTCACCTAAGATTTTCCGAAACTGCTGATTTTGATTTTCTAACTCAGTTAAACGATACTGAAGTTCTTTGACTTTGGCATCTTTAATCACTTCTGGGGTCGAAAAATTAGGCTGAAACGGGGTACTCAGAAATTGGTATGCTTCCATCAACACCACCCCATTCGTCTGGCGAATAATCCAAGCTATAAGTAACCCCACCAGTGCCATTCCTAACTGAAAAGCATAGCGTTGCCAGTGACGACGTAAGGATTCCATACAAAGATACTAGTTAATTCAGATTTTAGAGCCGATTTAAGCGACTAGTTAGAACTCTGCCGAGTTTCTTGTAATCTTCTAAAACTTTTCCTGCGCCCATCACCACGCAATTTAAGGGGGCATCGGCAATGTGGGTAATAATTCCCGTCTCATGACTAATTAAAGTATCAATCCCTGTCAGTAAAGCCCCACCACCTGCTAGCATAATGCCTCGATTTATGATGTCTGAGGCTAGTTCGGGAGGCGTATTCTCCAAGGTGCGCTTTACAGCCTCCACAATTACCGATAGAGGCTCTGCCATGCTTTCGCGAACTTCAGTACCTTTAACTATGACGGTGTGGGGTAAACCTGAGAGTAAATGTCGCCCTCGCACCTCCATTGATTTTTCTTCAGGCGTAGGGTAGGCTGAACCAATTTCAATTTTGATCTGTTCGGCAGTACGTTCACCTACGGATAGATTGTGAACTTTCTTCATGTAGCTAATAATTGCTTCTGTGAGTTCATCCCCTGCTACTCGAACAGATTCGCTATGAACAATTCCCTGTAAGCTCAAAACTGCAACTTCAGTGGTACCGCCGCCAATATCCACAATCATATTGCCTGTAGCTTCGGTTACTGGCAGCCCTGCCCCGATCGCTGCGGCTACAGGTTCATCAATGGGGTAAACCTCCCGTGCTCCAGCTCTACGGGCTGCATCCATGACGGCGCGCCATTCTACACCTGTAACTCCACTGGGAATCCCGATCGCAATCCGAGGATTAAAAACACTACGCCGCTTTGCCCTCATGATAAATGCCCTAAGCATCATTTCGGCAGCATCAAAGTCAGCAATTACACCATCTTTTAGGGGTCTAACTGCCTGAATATCACCGGGTGTGCGCCCAATCATTTTGTTTGCTTCAACTCCAGCTGCATAGAAAGTTTTATCACGTTGATCGATCGCCACCACTGACGGCTCTTGTAAAACAATTCCTTCACCTGAAACATAGATCAGAGTGTTAGCAGTGCCGAGGTCAATACCTATATCTTTTGAGAAAATTCCCACAAAAACCTTTTAAACCTTCAATATTGCCAGAAAATTCTATTACTAATCGTGACCTTTCGTCTAGCTAACCTTAGCATGGTTGTCTATATAGGTACGAAATCTTTCCAAATCGGCTTGGAGCGTAGATTCTACGACTTTGGGGACTGATAAACCATCTAAAACCTGTTTAACAATACTGGGCAAAGCGTAGGCAACTGTAAGCTTAACGACTGTGCCCATTGGACGACGATAGAACCTGATTGCCCCACGATTCGGTAGTCCATCGATGGATTCCCACTGGATAATTTGATTAGGGATTTGCTTTAAAATTCGCGATCGCCAAGTAAAAGTTAAGCCACTGGTACCAAGTTCCCAACTCGAGATTTCAGGATTATCCGCAGGGATTTTTACCGACTCGATCCACTTCATCCAATTTGGCATCAATTCTAAACTTGACCACAGTTCCCATACTTGATCTATAGAATGTTCAACCTCAACTTGGACGGTATGCTCTAGCCACTCAGTCATGATTTATAACTTTTATATTTATCGTTATTCTATCTTGATGCCACCTATTTTGATGTCACAACCGAATTATTACCAAGTAACTGATTCTAATCACAAATAATTAAGATCAATGGCACAAATAGGATTAGCGATCGCTCACAGATCAAAACCGTAAATCCAGAGATAGTAACTCTATACATAACTTAGCTGGATATTTCCAAGAGATGATTGTTAAATTAAGCGATACCAACAATATTCAAATATCAGTTTTAGGACAAAAAGTACCAGGAATTAGCTATTTAGGGCAGGCTTTTGTGCCTACACATTTTGCAGGAGAAATGAAACAAGTGGTACCTGCCTGTCGCCGTGATTTGGATATGGGGCTAGTATCTATGGTGGTAGAGGAAAAGGGCACTTTTAGGATTTGGGCATCGGTGCCTAAGGAAATGCAGATCTAGAATTCTTTACCCCAATCACTGCGTACCTATGTAAAATTAACTAAATACAACTAACACATAGCAAGTTTTTCCATGATCTACGAAATTTTCATGCCAGCTTTAAGTTCGACGATGACCGAGGGTAAAATCACCGCTTGGGTTAAATCCGTTGGTGACAAAGTAGAAAAGGGTGAAACCGTCTTGGTTGTGGAATCCGATAAAGCAGATATGGATGTGGAAAGCTTCTATGAAGGCTATTTAGGAGCGATCGCTGTACCTGCTGGAGAAAGTGCTCCTATAGGAAGTGCCCTAGGCTACGTAGCTGAAACCGAAGCGGAGATTGCCGATATAGTAGCAAAACTTAGCCAAAAGTCTGAACCTGCGGCGATCGCCTCTTCTAATGGTACTAATACTGCAAGTGTACCTGAATTAGCTGCTGCGGTTAAATCAGAAGTTTTAGTGAAGAGCGATCGCCTAATTGCTTCACCCAGAGCCAAACGCATTGCTAAGGAAAACCATATAGATCTAACCAAGGTCAATGGTTCAGGACTAAATGGACGAATTATTGAAGAGGATATTATGGCTTTAATTAATTCTCTCCAAGTAAAAACAATTGAACCCACAGTAATATCTCCAGTAATTTCCCCTGCCATTCCATCTGTCCCAGTTACCCCTGCGCCTAAAGTTGCCTATAATCCTCAGCTAGGAACAACTAAGCCCCTCACGACTCTGCAAAATGCCGTAGCCCGCAACATGAATGTCAGCCTGACCATTCCGACTTACCATGTGGGCTACACCATTACGACAACGGGATTAGATGAGTTGTATAAACAGATTAAGTCTAAGGGTGTAACCATGACAGCACTTTTGGCGAAGGCGGTGGCAATAACTTTACAAAAGCATCCTTTGGTAAATGCTAGTTATAGCGAACAAGGCGTGGTTTATAAATCTGATATTAATGTGGCGATCGCTGTAGCAATGGAAGACGGGGGGTTAATTACGCCTGTCTTGCTTAAGGCAAACGAAACTGATATTTATAGCTTGTCCCGCCATTGGAAATCTTTGGTAGAGCGTGCCCGTGCTAAACAATTGCAACCAGAAGAATATAACTCTGGAACCTTCACCATCTCTAATTTAGGAATGTTTGGAGTCGATCGCTTTGATGCAATTTTACCCCCCAATAGTGGAGCAATTCTAGCAATTGGTGGATCTCAACCTCAAGTAGTTGCAACTAAAGACGGAGCGATCGCTGTGCGGAATCAAATGCAAGTTAACTTAACTGCCGATCACCGCATTATCTATGGAGCTGATGCTGCTATGTTTTTACAAGATTTAGCTAAATTAATCGAAACCGATGTTAAGTCTTTGGTTTTATAGTTTGATCCATCAGTGCAGATAGGTACTCCCTTCCCACCATAGAAATATACACAGTTTAAATGGGGTTAAGGGGCAAAGCCCCTTCGTGGGGGGGGGGGGGGGGGCCCCCCCCCCCCCCCCCACAACCACAAATTCGGTTGTATTGTTTAAATTGTTGTTTTTTTTAATAAACAAAAAAATAATAAAAAAAAA
>JBBQHY010000142.1:0-6513 GCA_038324415.1 Pseudanabaenales cyanobacterium
ATGATAAAGAGCTTAACAGCAAGGGAAATATTTAAGAGATGCCCCGAAGTAAAGAAAAAGCTATGGGGGGGAGAATTTTGGAGTGATGGATACTATGCAAGTACAGTAGGTAAACATGGAAATGAAAGAATGATAAAAAATATGTAGAGGCGCAAGGAAGAGAATATTTAGAATTACATTCTAACAGTCAACTAAATCTCTTTTGAGTTCGATACCCCGCTGCTTGCGGCGGGGTTATTCATTGAAGAGATCGCTCCTGTGAAATCCGATAAAATTAGGGCGATCGCGTCTATAAGTATTTATACTTGGGTTGAATTTAGGAGGTCGCTTGCGGAATGTTCGGCAAAAAGTTGGATTGAAATGATAGCGACCTACTTTTATTAAGACTACCAAATGGCTAAGGTTTGATTTGTCTGCCACCCTACTTTTAGGTCTAATTAATAAAGACTTTGCTGATTGAGTTAGAAAATCCTAGCTTTCTAGGCTTATATTCTTACAATTCAGGATGATATGAACTTAAGGAGTTTGGGTATTATTGGCTAGTCAGCCTCAAAGGTATCGCTGACAATTAATATTAAGTATATGAGAGTTGTAGGCTTGGAGAAATGAAAACAGTAAAGCTAAATTTAGAAGATAGATTATCTTGGCAGAAGTTTCAGCACATTCTCACAAGTTTTGCTTCTGATTATATCGATCTAGTTGCCCCCGAGCAGACTCTATTTAAGCTTGAGCAACAAACCTTACAACTATCCTTTGCTTTAATTAATAACTATGGCGATCGCACTAAAGCTAATACTTTTACTCAAAATCTAGAGGTGTTTCTAACCCGACTACCTCTTGTCGGGGTGAGAAGGGTGGAGCTAGAACTAATTGACCTTAATAATGATGAAACCATCCTAGTGACTGGATTTGATCTGAACTACGTTTCCGCTTCAGCGATCGCCATTCAATCTCCCCAATCAAATTTAGTATTAGTCCGTCGTAATTTCAACAAGTTAGTAAGTAATGCTAAATCTTGGTTGACCAATCCCGAAGTTCAAGCGGGTTTTCAAAAAACTAGCCGAATAGTTGTCCGTAATCCTAAAACTGCACTAGCTAAAACTGGTGAATTTGCCAAACAAAACTTTATTACGGCGAGTAACTGGGTAGATACTTTCCCGTGGGAAGAGTGGGCTAAGAATCGCGTAGCACAACAAAAACGCCGACACGATCGAAACCTGTTCAAGGCTTTAGTTGAAGATTTTGTATTGTTGGCATTAATTATCTTCTTAACTATAGTCGCCGTAGATAAGCTGTCGGCATCCTCGGTTAATCTTGCCCTATTACCAAATCAGCATTACGATCAAGCTTTAGATACGCCAACTTCCCGCTGTGGCTGGTCGGGGTTAAATAAAAGAAACTATATCTGTTTATCTAGAGGTATGTCCTACCGTCAAGTGGTAAATATCTTGGGTGGCGAAGGTGTCCCCTTGGGCTTCGATCAAAGATTTGGGGATAAGGCGGTCATTGTAAGTTGGCAGAAGAAGGGTGAGGAATTAGCAATGAATATTACCTTTAGAGAAGACTCTTTGGTGGCAAAATCCTATCGCAATTTATCCTAAATCTTCCTCCCAGCTTTCCATTAAACTACATTAGGTGTTTTACTAGGATTATCTTTGAGTAAAGCTTTTATTGCAATTGCCAACATTGGGATCGGACTGGCTGTGACTTTTTTTTCGGCTAGTTTTTGTTTGGCACAAAACTCCGTTGGCTATTATCGGCAACAAGGTTTAGCCTATCGGAATCAAAAACTCTATCCACAGGCGATCGCCGCTTTAGAAAAATCCGTAGAACTATCCCCTCAAGACCTTAACGGTAGAATTATTCTGGGCTGGACATTGCATTTAGCTGGGCAGAGAAAACAAGCTGAGCGATCGCTAATACAGGCGATTTATATCAATCCTTTCTCGGTTCAAGCTTTTAATGCTTTGGGCATTGTGTATTTAGTAGATGGCAATTTAGGGCAAGCAGTACTAGTTCACAATTGGGCGGCTCTGCTTAATCCCAATAATGAAATCCCGCACTATAACCTCAGTTTGGCATATCATCGCTTAGGTTTTCTCGACTGGGCGATCGCTAGTACCAATATGGCCGCGAAACTTGAACCAGATAATCCTCACCCTTTGGTTGCTAAGGCTATATCTCTTTGGGATCGGGGCGATCGCTCTGAAGCAAAACAGGTATTTCGTCAGGCAATTAGGATAGATAGTAGATATGCAGACTCGGAGTTTTTAGATTACTTAGATGAATCAGGATTTAGTACCAAACAGATTATCCTGTCTAAACTGGTTTTAAGCTTTTTATAGTCAATCATTCGATAATTCTATAAGTAGTTAATTCAAAGAATAATTAAAACCTTTATTTCCTTGAAATCCTAAAAACCAAAACGGGGCAGTGACCCTTTTTTATGCTTATCTAGTTACATGATAATTACGAAGTTTTTAGATCCATCTCAAAATTTTCTTGTCCAGCAGAGTGAACAGGATTGTTCCTATGATCTAATCAAATGTTAAAACCAAAAGTAAGTTTGAAGTGGTTTGTGTTAGGTGGGATTTTACTCTTGCCAGCTTGCGGTGGACAACCGCCTAAACCCTTTAGCACCGAGATCATTCCAACTGAAGCTGTTGCCGAGATTACTGAAATTGCCGATCGCCCTGTGTGGATTCGATTGCCAAAGAGTGATAGTGAAGCGATCGCTACAATCGGCAGAACAATCAAATTAGGAGAATCGATTCGGACTGAAGGGAGTGCTTTAGTCCAGATCACCTTGAGAACAGGGGTAATCCTGCGTATGGAAGGAGATACGATTTTGAGTATTTATGATAGTCATAGAATTGAAGTTGTCAAGGGTAGAATTGTGGTTTGGGTTCCGCCGCAACCTAATATTACTGCCAAAATTTTACTAACAGGAGCGATCGCCTCGGTCAAGAATGCCACAGTTTATATAGACTTATCCAAATCTTCCCAAATTATTAGTTTAGAAGGAAACATTGAAGTTTTACCCGTAGATGCCTCTAAGCCGATAGTGGTCAAGGCGGGACAAAATCTGATAATTGATCAAAGCCGAAGTCGAGATGGAGCTAACTTTTTACCTAAAACCCTTGCTGCAAAGGAGTTAAAAACTGAATTTACTAAGACTAAGCTTTTATCTGGTTTTAATAGCAGAATTGGTAGCCAAGATGCGATCGCCTCTAACCTCAAGATTCCCATTAATCCCACCGATTATATTATTCCTCCCAATAAACCAGCTAAACCTACACCTACTCAGCCTGTTAATCGGGAACCAAGGTACTATGAAGAACCCTATGCCTATGAAAGGAGGGCTGAACCTGTGAAATCTTACCGCAATCCTGAAAATTATGTAGAACCACCAACAAAGGAGTTGGTTGAGCCAGTTAAGGAAGATTTACCCCCCACTCCCGTCCAACCCGAACTCACCGCCGCGGATGATCTACCCGAACCCATGCAGCCCGAAGAGCCTAAACCTTAAGTTTCTAGGGCTTTCGTAAGCTAAGGACAAGCATTCAATTTGTAATTAGTGCAGTTATGGTTCTTTTTTATCCTCAAGCAATTTATTTGTTTTTTCTTTATTTTCGGTCTTTGGTTTATTACTTGTATGTCTCTTAATTGTGTTTGTGAAAATTGAGCGTGAGACCAGACTACGTTGCATCTCAATTACATCTTCAGAATCTTCCCCTGATTCAATAACACGCCGTAAGATTTCATTATTTAATCGTTTACTTGAATTTTGATCGAACCTGTACTTAAAAATTGGAGGTGATATCTTTTTAGCCTGCAACTGAATTGCTTCCTTAAAATCTTGTCCTGCCTCAACAATATCCAAGTCATCTTACAATAAGGCTCTATCAATTAATCGTTTAGTTAAATTTCGATCAATCCTAAAATAAAGTTCTAGTAAAGATCTGTATTCTTCATAAGTTCCATTTACTAGAAGTTGTTCTGCGCTCACTTCTAGATTTTCTAAAAGCCAATCATTTGGGAATGTCAAAATTGTTTGATGACAAAGCTCAATATCAGCATGGGCTATGCTTGCTAATTGTAATAAATCATCAAATAAACTTTCTCATTCCTGTAAACTAAGAAACTCCAATAATCTTAAACATGTTCCTCTTTGACTTGGATTATGAAGCCCTGAGTGAATTAAGGCAAATCTTTCATCTAAGTTGCTGAATAATTTCTGTCTTATTTGAGTGAAGTTACATTCACTTTCAACTAAATCATTCAAGATATTCATATTTTTACCTCTTGACTAATACTACTTTACTTCATTTTTTTCCTGCATAAACCCAGTTACAACTTGAAAATTTCTGCTCAAACTCAGAAAATGGCATTTCCCTATTTGGGTAGATCGTGTGATGAGTTGGAGAATGATTGCCTCCAACATCTCTCCCTTCAGCAATAATATCCAGCCCTTCTGGAAGTTCGGTGCCCTGGTCAAGTTTATGATAATGTCCTGATTAGGACTTACGCAGCATACAAAGAAAACCTATATTTAAAGGGGGTTTGGGGCACAGCCCCAATTGAGAGCGAAGCCCTCAAACTCCCTCCCACTAAGTTTCAGTAAAATTGAGTGCGTAAGTCCTACTGATAAAGGTACAAACTTAATATCAGCAAATGTTGAATCACCAGTGAGCGGTTTAGTCGGTTTTACATTATTATTCTCAACCTGAATATCATTAGCACGAGGAGAACGAGGCTGATTCCTATTTCCAAAGGCATACTGGGTAACTGGCAGTTTAACTAACTTCATCTTAACCAAGTTCATCAAGGCGCGATCGCAGAATTAACTCCTGCTGTTTGGATGCTTCTAGTTCCTTTTGAAGATTGGTAATAAGTTCAGGTGGAGCCTTCTGGATTAAGTTTTGATTTCCTAAACGTGATTCCAGTGAAGCGATCGCTGTTTCAATTTTGACCAAGTTACGTTGGAGTTTTTGTTTGAATTTCTCTAAATCTATCACTCCAGTTAAGGGAAGTAAAACTTGAACCGTATTTGCCACACCCGCTAAGGTTTGTCCTGAGTTTTCAGGTGCTTGTGCCGAAATTATGATCTCCTCTATTTTGGCAAGATTAGAAATATAGTCAGATCCATTTGTGATCGCTTCTAGCTCTTCTTTACTCTCAGTTTGAAGAATGATTTTAACCTTTTGACTGGGCTTAACTTCTGCCTCTGCCCGCAGGTTCCGCACTGTACGGATCACCTCAAAAATCAATCTAAACTGCTCTTCAATATCAGGTTTAATCCAATCATGATCTGGTTGGGGATAATCTTCTAATGCTAAAGAAGTCTGAACCTGATTGTCCGCATCTTTATCTGCAAGTACTTGCCAAATCTCTTCGGTTATATGGGGCATATAGGGATGTAAAAGTGAAACAGTGCCAATCAGAACCGAAAGAAGTGTGGACTGAGCAGTGGATTTTGATTCCCCATCTTCACCTTGCAATCTGGGTTTTACCAGTTCGATATAGTAATCGCAAAAATCTCCCCAAATAAATTCATAGAGCGATCGCGCCGCTTCGCCTAAGCTATATGCGGAGATAGAATCATTAACATCTAGAACTGTTCGATTAAACCTTGACAAAATCCAGCGATCGCACAATTCCAAATTATTTTTATTAACCTCTTCAAATTTAGGAATAGAACTAGGTTCCAAATTCATCAATACAAAGCGCGAGGCATTCCAAAGTTTATTGGCAAAGTTTCGGGCGGATTCTACATTTTGAGATTCATCGGTTTTACGGTTGTAATCCAAGCGAATATCTTGCCCTGCGCCAATTACTTCTTTAATTAGGGCATAACGTAAAGCATCGGTGCCATATTTCGCAATCAGTAAGAGCGGATCGATTCCATTATTTTTGGATTTAGACATCTTCTGATTATTTTCATCTCGGATCAGTCCATGAATGTAGACAGTCTCAAACGGGATTTTACCTGTGAAATATTTTGACATCATCGTCATCCGTGCCACCCAGAAAAAGATAATATCGAAGCCACAAACTAGAGTGCTAGTCGGATAAAACGCCTGATAATCTGCGGTTTCATTCTTACCATCCCAGCCAAGGGTAGAAAAGCACCATAAACCAGAAGAGAACCATGTATCTAAAACATCAACATCTTGCTCAAGGCTAATGTCATCTATCCCCAATTTTTCTCTGGCTTGAATATAAGCTTCCGCTTCGGTTTTAGCTACAAATACCTGCCCATCAGGGGTATACCAGGCGGGAATCTGATGTCCCCACCACAACTGCCGAGAGATACACCAATCCTTGAGCTTTACCAACCAATCACGGTAGACTTTGCCCCAGCGATCGGGTACAAATTTTGGCGAATTATTTTGGTCGAATTCAGTTAAAGCATCATCAGCTAAGGGGCGGATTTTCACAAACCATTGGGTAGACAAAAATGGCTCTACGGGAACTTTACCCCGCTCTGAGTAGGGTACGGAATGGGTATAG
>JBBQHY010000143.1:0-6432 GCA_038324415.1 Pseudanabaenales cyanobacterium
AACATATATGAGAAGAAAACAGGAGTCACCTATCAAGGCGTTAGGATTTTAAGTAAGAGGTCTAATATCTGCTAGCTCTGGTTCGATCTGCTATAAACCTAATTTTTTATTATGGTAAAGTACTGCTATCAAAATTATGAATCCTAATTAATGCAACAACTTACCCCTAATCCTAGTTATAGCTTAACTATTAGAGTGCAATTACCCCACAGAGCAGGAATGTTGGCTTCGGTTTTAACCGCACTAGCAGAAGCAGGGGGAAGTTTAGGGCAGATTAATCTGATTCAACAAACTCGTAAAAGTATAATCCGTGACGTAATTGTCAATGCCTACAGTGAAGTTCATGCCGAAGAGTTGGTTAGTGTGGTCAAAGCTCTACCAGAGATTCGGTTTTTAAGTGTTAGCGATCGCACCTTCGATCTTCACCATCACGGCAAAATTAGTGTTCATTCAAAGGTTGAAGTTAAAGGACAGGATGATTTAGCAATGGTCTATACCCCTGGAGTAGGTAGGGTGTGTATGGCGATCGCTGAGGATGTCAATAAAGCTTACGATCTTACGGTCAAAGGTAATATGATTGCGATCGTGACCGATGGCAGTGCGGTACTGGGTTTGGGTAATATTGGTGCCGAGGCAGCCCTACCTGTAATGGAAGGTAAGGCAATGCTATTTAAGCAATTTGGCGGTTTAGATGCTTTCCCGATCTGCCTAGCCACTCAGGATGTGGAAGAAATTGTTAAAACTGTTAAATATATTGCTCCTGCCTTTGGTGGCGTGAATTTGGAAGATATTAGTGCGCCCCGCTGTTTTGAAATTGAAAAAAGACTACAGGAGGAATTAAATATTCCTGTATTCCATGACGATCAACATGGGACAGCGATCGTAGTTGTCGCCGCCATGCTCAATGCCATTAAAGTTGTAGCTAAACCCATCGACAAAATTCGAGTAGTAATGAATGGTGCAGGTGCCTCTGGAATTTCCGTAGCTCGGCTATTACGCAAAGCGGGTGTTGCCAATATTGTCATGTGTGATTCTAAGGGCTGTTTAAGTAGCGATCGCACCGATTTGAAAGGTGAAAAATTAGAGTTTGCGACTTCTAAGTCAGGGAGTTTAGCTGACGTGCTAGTCGGAGCCGATGTATTTGTGGGTTTAAGTGTTGCCAATGCCCTCAGTCCCGCAATGGTCAGAACTATGGCGGATAAGCGAATTGTGTTTGCAATGGCAAATCCGATTCCAGAAATTCAACCTGAACTAGTAGAAGATGATGTTGCGGTCATTGCCACAGGGCGGAGTGATTATCCCAATCAAATTAATAATGTCTTAGCTTTCCCTGGTGTATTTCGAGGAGCATTAGATAGCCGAGTTTCGCAAATTACGACAGATATGTATTTAGAAGCTGCAAAAGCGATCGCCTCCCTAGTCAGTCCCAATGATTTAGCTCCCGATTACATTATTCCTTCGGTTTTTGATCCCAGAGTTGCCAATGCCGTAGCCGCCGCCGTTACCCAATGTGCTAGGGATTCTGGTTTAGCAAATCTCTAGGCTCCTTGAACATACTCCCTTCCCAGTTAAAGATTACTAGTGTTAGGGGGTGTGGGGGCTGCGCCCCCACTAAGGGGTTTCACCCCTTAACCCCATTTCAATTAACTATATTCTTATAGTAAGAAAGGAGTAAAATCTAGATCATTCTTCTTACCAACTTTTTCTTAAAGTCATATATGCAAACAACTGAACAAGAACAGATTGCTGCCCTAGTTGCTCCTTTAATTGCTCAAAGCCTAACAGAAGCCGTTAAACAAGTTTTGATGGAGGAGCGATCGGTTCTGATTTCGGTTTTAACTAGTGAGGTCAAGTCTCAGCTTTCGGCAACCCTAAAGTCCTATTTTGAAGAACAGCTAGCCACTCAATTAGTTATAAAGAAGCAGGAATTTGAGTTGGAACTCCAAACTAAAATTGATGAGCTTAAGTTTCAACATTATCAACAACTAGAAAGACTAGGGCAAGCTGTAGAGCTAGTTATAACTTCTCATTCCCCAGATGAGGTTTTAGACGAAGAAATTCTTGATGAAATAGATGAGAATGAGCGAACCTTAGATAGTGAGTTAAATCAGTATAGATCCCTAGAATTTAAATCGGAATTTTTGGAAGAGGATGAATCTAATCAAGTTATTTTAGAAGATTATTTGATCCAATTTGCAGAATTCCAACCTTCTGAACTTAATTTATCTGATCCGACGGCAGAGATAATATCAAGTACCGATCTGGATGAATTTGAGCAATCTCTTGAGAAATCCGATCAACTGTTAGAGCCAAGCTTAGAGCAAGAATCAGAAGCTCAAGGATTAGAAGAGCTAAGTTTTGAAGATGAGTTTAAGCTTTTCGCTGATGTTCCAGTCGATAATGTTTTTAGTGCCGAGGCTAATGAGAACGAAATTATTTCACAAGAAAATTTAGAGCCTGAAGCAGATATTTTGGGAGATTATGATCCTTTCGCCTTTTTGGAAGATGAAAAGATTATTAGTGCTGAACTAACAGAATCTATCCCACAAATAATCCTGTCTGAAACAGAAGTCATTGCAGAGGATAATACAGACCTGATCGCAAGTTTGGATAATAATGATTTAGAGATTGATTTGGAAATTGAACAAGGATTAAGTCTATTTGATCTCAATTCTGATTCAGAGCCAATATCAAATGTAGATCCAGATCGAGAAGCTCAAATATCTGATGATGATTTAAATATTTTTGCTGAAAGTGTAGTCTTAGATGACCTTAATATTAATAGTGAGCTTAATTTAGAAGGTGATGAAAGTGAAACTGTTACCGCAAAGAATTCAGAGCTAGATATTTTGGGAGAATCAGATCCATTTATGGATTTATTTAGCGATCTGAATCCAGATACAGAATCACTTGAGTTAGATATAGAGTTAGATCAGAATACTTTGGAAGATGAATCTGAGTTATCCTTGGTAACTAATTTGGAAGTAACTGATTTAGAGCAAAGGTCAAGCTTGTTTGATTTAGATGCTGATTTAGAGATGATTTTGTCTAACAATCTGGATGAATTAAATGAATTTGAGTCCAATTTTGAATCCGACATAGATCAAGAGATCGAAGATTTAAGTGTCGATTACAACTTAACTTTCTTTGCTGAAGCTGCCACCTTAGATGCTCTTAATTCTGTAACTGAAGTAAATAAAATTATTTCACCTGATAATTCATCTGAAGATTTTTGGCAAACTTCTGATCCATTTGCTGATTTGATTGATGGTCTAAGCAATGAGCAGGTTCTAAGCCAAGCTCTCGATAATCAAGTTTTTGAATTTGATCACTTTCCAGAAATAATTTATGAAGGAGAGGACGAGCAATTCACCTTTGGCTTTGAGCAAGAATTCCCAAATGTAGATAATGTAGATTTAGTAAGCTTAACTGAGAGCGATCGACTGCAACTAGAATTAGAAAGAGAACTAGAAAAATCTCAAAATTTACCTGAAATTAGCCTCTTAGAAATTCAAGATGATGACATATCAGAGTTTGCTGATTCAGAATCTGAAGATAATTTTTGGGAAGAAAGCGATCGCCTAGAATCACCTCCAGCTGTCTTTGCTATTGAGCCTGTAAATATTATTAATGTCTGGCATTTGGGCATTGATTTTGGATATTCAGATATTCGTGCCTGCCTATTTAATCAAGCTACTGGACAAGTTTATTCATTATCATTTGCAGATAGAGAATCCCTTATTACGAATATTAAAGTTGGTGATGCTGATCGCGCGATCGGAGGATTTAAGCAATTTCTAAGAATTGGCATTCCTTATCAAAATCAACAGGAATGGCAACCTGTATTGAGGTGGATAAACAATCAAAAATTTAGCCTCAAGGATTTTCAAACCTCTGTGGTAGAACTATTAGGTCAAGTTAAGGCTGCAACTCATCCAGACCTTACAATCAAAGATATTTTAGAGAACCTTGAAACCATAATTTTAGGACATCCCCATTCGTGGTCAGATGCCTATATTTTCAATCTGAAAGAAGCAGTCTTGGCGAGTGGTTTAGCAACTTCTCTAGAGCAGATATTGGTTATTGATCAGGCGATCGCTTTTATATTTCCTTCTCTGCCTAATTCATCCAATTCATTTACAACAAATCATCAGAAATTATTTATAGACGCAGGTGCATTCACTACAACCATAGGTTTTAGGATGAATGGAGAAAATAGGTTTAATGATTTGGAATATGCAGGACTCGGAATTAATCAAGATATAGTTCTGCAACTTCTCTATCCCAAAACCAAAGATAAACTCCTAGCTACTAAATTTATTAGATCGGGAGTAGCCAGTCCCAACCACCGTACTGACCTCCAGCAATTTTTACTAAAAACAGAAATCGGAATTGAAGCATTAGCGATTGCCGAGGAAATTAAACTATACTTCGGGCAGCAACCAGACTCGAATCTGTGGCAGGGTAATCTAGGTGGTAAGCCTATAAAAATTAACCGTTCGGAACTGGAAATTAAGATAATTCAGCCCTTTATTCAGACCTTGAATGATGCCGTTGATCAATTAATTGCGGGAACTGAACCTGAAGATATTACTAATATTGCGATCGCTGGCGGCACTATGAAATATCCAGTCCTGCGCCAATGGTTAGAAGCCAAATTTGCCAATGCCCAAGTTTCTAGCTTACCTAGTTCTGATCTCGCTCAGGGCTTGGCGATCACACCTTTATATTCCCAATACCTAGACATCAACCGACATCAATATTCCGATTACTTCCTGCTCAGTGAAATTTGTGCCTTAAGTCTCCAAGAACCTCTAAGTTTGGACAGCTTAATTAAAAAACTGCAAAATCGAGGAGTTAATGGCAAAGCCTGTAGCGATCGCCTAGGCCAAATTCTCTCAGGGCGATTACCTGCAGGTATATTACCGTGGCAGGAATCTGAAAAATCCTTATTTAAGCCCGATCCTAATCTCGATCCGCAGCTATTAACCGCTAATCTATTTACGCGAATTAACCAAGATCTTTATGCCCCAAATCCCACATACGCTCAGATTTTAGGAACCTATCTCAAAATCCTAGAGTCCAGTAACAACCAGAGCTTTACCGAACCTTTAGTATTTCCTGATTTTGAAATTCTCGTTTAGGATGACTTTTTGAATCATAAATCTTTTATATTATTTGTACTTATATCCAAACAGAAATAGAGGCAACCCCAAGCAATCTCTTTTACAACTTGTCTAATGCCTCTGTTATCAATATTCTTAACCGACTTTTCCACCGATTAGATCGATTACATCAAGCCCAATTGGGACAGAATGCCATGACCAGTTACATATTCATTAATTAAGGCACTAGCAAAACCGATCATTGCGAGGCGACCGTTCCAAGTTTCGGCGAAGGGATTAAATCCAAAATCTGGCTTTTTATCTTCCATGATTATTTTTTGATTAAAAGTTACCTTTCTATCTTAACAATACTTAATGAATTTTACAAACAATTCCATGAATTTATATTTATGACTCTAGAAATTATTGGATTGGGAATGGATAGGCGATCGCTAAGAATTTATTGTTGAGTAATCATTTCATCCTATTCAATAAAGTAAAAAAATGTATGTCTAGTTCTCTCTAATGAGGGATGGAAATGAAATGATGAGAAAGTAACTTTATATATGACTGAGACCTTAGATTTTGAATTAGTTGGGATGACTTATCTATGAGCTTACTTAAAATTAAAGACTTTGACCCGAACTTTAAGCAACATTTCGATAACATTGATATTATTGGGTTTGATGTTTACAGTGGACAGGAAAAAATTGGTTCCATCGCAGATATTTTAGTCGAAGAAACTGGAAACATACGTTATTTAGTAATTAACACTGGAATTTGGGTAGTTGGGAAGAAAGTTCTTCTCCCCATAGGAATGGCTAAATTTGGTCCCCAATCAAAACAGCGAGTTGATGTCAATAATCTAAGCAAAATTCAAGTGGAAACTCTTCCAAACTATAATGAAACAGATGTAATTGATTTTCATTACGAAGAGAAAGTCAGAAATGTCTACCGCACTTCTAAAATATCTTCACTTCCCGCTGATTTCGTACCGCCTGTTGCATCTACAACCAACTCTTCAAATTATGAAAAGGATGTTTATAATAGTAACTCCAATCTATACGCTTTAAACGATACTGACCATCAAAATCTGAGACTTTATGAAGAGCGTCTTATTGCTGATAAAATTCGCAATACTCCCTTCACAGTCAAAGATTAGTCTTTCGGGGGTATGGGGGCTGCGCCCCCACGAAGGGGCTTTGCCCCTTAACCCCATTTAAACTGTGTATATTTCTATGGTGGGAAGGGAGTAAGAAAGAGTCACAGGGCGCAGTACCGTACTAGTTTTGATTTTTTCTGTAGCGCGTTTGATCATAATTTGCTG
>JBBQHY010000144.1:0-6413 GCA_038324415.1 Pseudanabaenales cyanobacterium
TTAATACCGATCCACCTGCCTGTGGTGCTAATAAACCAATTCTTAATTTAATCTCTCTGCCATAGAATGAGATTGTTTTTTCTGTTGCCGTCATTATGATTTTTCTTACTTTATATATGAGGCAATCATATAGCTATTACCACCTTGTTAGGGGTTTATTAATTTTTTATATTGATTTATTGGGCATATTCTAAGTGGATTTAGAACAGCACTAAAATCCCCTAGGATTCATACCCCATTATATTTTGAGATATTTTTTGCTCCCAATGCTCTAAAACTGCCCTTAGCTGCTTGGGTCGAAGGGGTTTAGTCATGTAATCATTCATCCCCGCCTCCATACAACGGCTCCGATCCTCGGGCATTGCTCCTGCGGTTATGGCAATAATTACTGGCGAATTTTCAACCCCAAATTTTTGCAAAATCTGCTTAGTTGCCTCAATCCCATCCATATTGGGCATTTGCACATCCATAAGAATAATGTTGTAAGTCTTGTGTTCTAAAGCTGCTAAAACCTCTATCCCATCTCCAGCCACATCAGCGGCATAACCCATTTGATTTAATATTCTTACCAGAACTTTCTGATCAACAAAGCTATCTTCAGCCAGTAAAATTTTCAAACTTGAATTAGGTTTTTGCTCCTGTGATTTTTTGAAGCGATCGCCTGCAAGACTATACATTTTATCCAGAATTTCCACTGGCATACTGAGGGTAAAAGTAGCTCCTTCGTCCAAATTGCTGGCAACCTTTAAATCTCCTCCTAAAAGTGAGGCAAAATGCCTGCTAATAGCCAAAGTTAAACCAGTGCCATCTTCAAACTTAACGCCAGTTTGGATAAAAGGCTCAAAGATGGCATTTATCTCCAAGTGCGGTATTCCTGCTCCAGTATCTTCAACTTCAAATACTAAATGTAAAGCTTTGGTCAAAATATCAGACGCAATAAATGCACTTAAGGTAATACTGCCAACATTAGTAGACTGAATGGCATTATTTAGGATATTTACTAATATTTGCCTGAGCTTAACTTCATCTGAGTGAATACATATTGGGACTTCTGGAGAAATTTTAAGTATTAGTTCTAGGTTTTTACGCTCTGCTTTGGGGCTGAAAATATGCTTTAAATCATTAATCATTTCCCGTAAAACAAAAACTTTTTTGTCTATTTCTAAGTGATGAGATTCGATCTTTGACATTTCTAAGACGTCATTTACTAAAGATAAGAGATGTTTGCCGCTGTCATAGATAATCTCGGTATATCCACGTTGCTCTGTTGTGAGTAGCTTATCCCAACTCATTAATTGTGAGAATCCTAAAATACCGTTCAATGGAGCTCGAAGTTCGTGGCTAATTCGGGTTAGAAATTCAGTTTTAGCTTTAATTGCTAGTTCTGAAGCATCTCTGGTTTTTTGTAACTGGCTGGCTAAGTGTAAATTTTGTTGTTTTAATTCTTGAATTCTCCGACTATATTTCAGGCGATCGCTCACATCTCTCAGGAAAATTGATGTTTGAAATTCCCTAGGATCGCCATAGTCTTTCAGCAAAATCAGGGGAATATCTGCGTACTCAGACTTAAGAATTTCATAAAGATTCTGAGGATCTGATCCCTGAGATAATTGCGGTTCTGGGTCTCTACCTAAAATTATTAGATCAGGTTTTCCTATCATTGCCATGACGAAAGGTACTTGTTTCACTAGGTAGCCTACCTGTGCCAACAAATTATCTAGATCATGATCGTAAAGTCCATCATTGATGATTGTGATACTTGCCCGCTTAGAATTTGACTCTAAATCTGCACTCATGGATGGGTATCTCAGCTATATAGGTTGGCGCTAGATTAATCTTAGCTAATCTAAAGTGTTCTAAGCTGAGTAAATATTAAAAATACTAAAAACTCACTATGCAGAAATTATTAAATAGTTTAATTAGTAACCTGACCGTTGGAATCTTAGTAGTCACTTTACTGGTCTTAAATCTAATCTTAAATCCTGAAGAAGTAACTGCGGCGACATCACGTCGGGTGGTTCAACCCCAAAATGGTGCACCGATTCTCTCTGGGAATATTCGAGGAGATGAGTGGCTAAAGGCTTTGTCAGATTCTAAAATTGCCTTTTGTAATGAAGCTTACTCTGCTTTTCGGGCTTCTCCATCCCAAAGTTATATTATTAGCTCTAATGTCCAAAGCTTAACTGCATCTGGTTTGTGCGATCGCATTGATCAATATTTCAGCATCGAAGAAAACCTCGAGTCAAGATTAGGAACCGCCGCTGCGATCGCCCCCCTATTATTCGCTGATACACCCCTAGGCACAAAATATTCTCAACCTGACGGACAGTAGTTGGGCTTACCTAAGGGAGGTATACCATTTAGAAATAAATTTAGAAATGTATGAGTGGAGCCCCTTTTAGTTAAACTAGAATTATCGCCAAGGCAAATATAGAAGCTAGATAACATAATGCAAACTTTATCTATAGAAACTCCACAAAACATTCCACTAGATGTTAAAAATAGTCCTACTGATATTAATGATGAATATTCAGGGGCGATCGCTCGGCGTAAAACTCGTCCTGTCCAAGTAGGTAGCATTACGGTCGGTGGTAATCATCCCGTAGTGGTGCAGTCCATGATCAATGAAGATACCCTAGATATTGCGGGTTCGATTGCTGGGATTCGCCGACTCCATGAAATTGGCTGTGAAATCATGCGGGTTACTGTCCCCAGCCTTGCCCATGCCCATGCTCTAGCAGAAATTCGTCAAGGATTAATCAAGACCTATCAAAATGTACCTATAGTCGCTGACGTCCACCATAACGGCATGAAGATTGCCCTAGAGGTTGCCAAACACGTTGATAAGGTGCGGATTAATCCTGGTTTGTATGTATTTGAAAAACCTAAGCCTAATCGCACTGAATATACTGCCGCCGAATTTCAAGAAATTGGTGACAAAATTTCTGAAACCCTTAAACCTTTAGTAATTTCCCTCAGAGATCAAGATAAGGCAATGCGAATTGGCGTAAATCATGGTTCTCTGGCAGAAAGGATGCTGTTTACCTACGGCGATACGCCTCAAGGCATGGTCGAGTCGGCGATCGAGTTTATTCGGATTTGTGAGAGCTTAGATTTCCGTAACCTTGTTATTTCCCTTAAAGCTTCCCGTGTGCCTGTGATGATTGCTGCTTACAAGCTTATGGCTAAACGCATGGATGAGCTAGGCATGGACTATCCGCTCCATCTTGGCGTGACCGAGGCAGGTGATGGCGAATATGGCAGAATTAAATCCACGGCAGGCATTGCCACTCTGCTAGCCCAAGGGATTGGGGATACAATTCGAGTTTCCTTAACCGAGGCTCCAGAAAAAGAAATTCCAGTGTGCTATAGCATTTTGCAGGCTTTAGGTTTACGCAAAACCATGGTTGAGTATGTGGCTTGTCCATCCTGTGGGCGCACTTTATTTAATTTGGAAGAGGTTTTACACAAGGTTAGAGAAGCAACCAAACACCTCACAGGCTTAGATATTGCGGTGATGGGTTGTATTGTCAATGGTCCAGGGGAGATGGCGGATGCTGACTATGGCTATGTGGGTAAAACTCCAGGTATGATTTCTTTGTACCGTGGCAAGGAAGAAATCAGAAAAGTACCAGAGGCAGATGGAGTATCTGAATTAATTGCTCTAATTAAGTCCGACGATCGCTGGTTTGATCCTGAACCAAGCCAAGCCTAGAAAAAGAATGAATAAACCCGCCGTAAGCAGCGAGGTATCGAAATCAGAAAAGGATGCCTTACCATAATGGATTTAGTAATAGATTTATAAGTAAGGTGAGTTCGGGTCAAGAATTTAAATTTATCTCGAACTTATACTTGTGCAGGGGGTTTGGGGGAGGCACTCCGTCACCCAATGCGGAGATTTGAAGGGCTTTGCCCCTCAATTCTCCGCTCTTAATATTAGAGAATTACTCCCTTCCCAGGCAAAGATTAGTCTTTTGGGGGTGTGGGGCCTGCGCCCCCACGAAGGGGCTTTGCCCCTTAACCCCATTTAAACTGTGTATATTTCTATGGTGGGAAGGGAGTAGCAATTAGTTGGAAACGTAAAAAAGGACGTTACCTTTACGCTTTTTTCAAAATTACTTATTATTAGGACTTACGCACTCAATTTTACTGAAACTTAGTGGGAGGGAGTTTGAGGGCTTCGCCCTCAATTGGGGCTGTGCCCCAAACCCCCTTTAAATATAGGTTTTCTTTGTATGCTGCGTAAGTCCTAATTATGAATAATTAATTCAGAGCCGCCCCAAGGTTCGGAAAATTTACCCAAGTGATTAAAAAACGGGAGTGATATTCATTCCCTATAAATCATCACTTAATATATTTGACATCAATTACATCATCATCTTTGTCATCATCATATTCATATTCATCGGATTCATACCTTCTTGAATCAACTGGATCGGGCTTGGGGGATGATGTTTTGGCTTTAGGAGGTGGAGTTTCTTCTTCATCTTCAAACTCATCATTAAAATCAACTATGGGACTAAGCCAAAAGGAAATTTGATTAACCACAAAAGCTCCTAGCCCGCCAATTATAAAGGCTGCTAAAATTGCCAAGCTCAAAGGAATGGGAATTGTGAATTTACCTAGAAAATAGATGGTGACTAGGGGCTGAAGATTTTGAAACAGGATAACTAGGGTGCAAGCGATCGCCGTTCCCCATATCACCAAACTAATTACCCGTTTTACCTCGTTCATCTATTTATCTACCTATCTGCCCGTCCAACGTTTAATCAAATCGGAATCAATATCTAACTGATCTAGTACCCTTGCCACCACAAAATCCACCAGATCATTAATGGTTTGGGGTTGATGATACCATGCAGGAATAGCAGGAACAATGCGGGCACCCGCCTCTGCCAATGCCGTCAAGTTGCGGAGGTGAATTAGGCTCAAAGGCGTTTCCCGTGGCACTACGATTAGTTTTCGTCCTTCTTTTAAGTGCACGTCCGCCGCCCGTTCTAATAAATCGGAACTGATGCCTTGGGCGATTTTTGCCACCGTCGCCATACTACAGGGAATTACCACCATGCCAACCGTGCGGAATGAACCTCTGGCATTATTTGCTCCAATATCACCCCAGGCATGACAGGTTAAAGTCCCATTTTCTTCGCCACACTGCGATCGCCAAAACTCTTCTTGCTGCCTAGGATTGCTGGGCATACTCCCCTCAGAAATATTTTCAGAATTCCATACGGATATTGCTCCCTTGGACACCACAAGCTCGACTCTATAACCCACAGATAATAAAAACTTGAGCGATCGCACCGCATAAATCATACCTGATGCCCCTGAAACCCCAATGGCGATCGTTGGATTACCCTCTATCATCTAACACCCTATACATTTAATTTTCCCAAGAATTTCTAAAGCTATATTGCAATCTTAAGCCTGTTGTAACTGTTTCGGTATAATGGGAGACTAAAAACTCAGTTCCTGATTTAATCTGAATCTAAGTTAACCTATTAAACCCTCTTAATTTAGTTAATGTTGCAAGTTAATCGCCCGCGCCGCCTCCGCCGTAATCCAGCCATCCGTCGCTTAGTCAGTGAAACAATTTTGACCGTAGATGACTTGATCTATCCCATGTTTGTGATGGAAGGTGAAAATACTAAAGTTGAAATTCCATCTATGCCGGGATGCTATCGTTTTACGTTAGATTTGCTATTAGTCGAAATTGCGGAGGTCTATGCCCTTGGTATTAATGCGATCGCCCTATTTCCAGTCGTCCCCAATGAGAAAAAAGACGATAAAGCTACGGAAAGCTATAACCCCGCAGGACTAATACAGCAAACTGTTAAAGCAATTAAGCAGGCAGTTCCCGACATTTTAGTAATTACCGATGTCGCCCTCGATCCATTTACCACCCACGGACACGATGGCTTGATGGATGAGAATGGCATAATTATCAACGACCCCACGGTGGAAGTTTTAGTCAAAATGTCTTTGTCTCATGCGATCGCAGGGGCGGATATCGTGGCACCTTCAGATATGATGGATGGCAGAATTGGCGCAATTCGAGATGCCTTTGATGTCCACGGATTTGAGGATATAGCTATTCTTGCCTATTCCGCTAAATACGCCTCTGCCTACTATGGACCCTTTAGAGATGCCCTAGAGTCTGCACCTAAGTCTGGAGATAAGAAAACCTATCAAATGGATCCCGCTAACACCAGAGAAGCCCTGAAAGAAGTTTATTTAGATATTGCCGAGGGTGCGGATATTGTCATGGTCAAGCCTGCCTTAGCTTACCTAGATATTATTGCCAAGGTTAAAGATGCTACCGACCTGCCCGTTGCTGCTTACAATGTCAGTGGTGAATATGCCATGATCAAAGCCGCAGCACAAAGAGGCTGGATTGATGGCGAAAAGGTCAT
>JBBQHY010000145.1:0-6412 GCA_038324415.1 Pseudanabaenales cyanobacterium
AGCTCAAACTGATTTAAGGGCGATCGCTAGTGATACTGCCACTATTGCTCCGATCGCTCCCATAATGCCATTGACAACTTCATTGGTTAACCATTCATACTGGGATTGCCAGACTGCCCCGATTAGGCTTTCAATATTTGTAGCAATAAAGGCAGCAAAAATACACAAAGCTAAATCCACTGGACTATTAATTAACCTTAAGCCATAGCCGACAGCAGCTTGAAAAACTGAACCAATAATTCCAGCGACCGTGCCTTCTAAACTAATTGCGCCTTCGGTACCATTGGGTACAGATTGCAAAGTTGTAATTAAATAGGTGGTTTTTCCGTATGCCTTGCCAACTTCACTGGCAGTGGTATCTGCGAGTTTAGTACTTAAGCTTGCCACATAGCCCAGTTGCCATAATGGATTAGGAAAAATGCCAAAGCCGATCGCACAAATTGCCGCAGTAAACGCTGAACCCCATAAATTTTCAGGACCTCTAGCTCCATCTCTTTTTTCAGCAATGCCCTTTGCTTCTTTAATCTCTTTGCCAATGCGAGTCACGCCCGAACCTGCAACTAAATAAAATAAAATTACGCAGTATCCCTGCCATCCCAGACAACCCCAAACTAAAATTCCTAAAGCCCAAGCGTGGATAATTCCCGCCGTGGTTAATACTTTTTTGGGAAGCCATAAAGCGATCGCCCCCAGTCCTGTGTTCAAAACAATTCCTACTAACCAGTTATTTAGCATCTACTTTAAAATTACTATAATAATCTTTGATCGTAAGTATTAGAATGTTATCGTGTTTACATTACGAATCTACCTAAATAGGTAATTCAAGGAAAAAGCTAACACCTTTATTTATGTTTACCTAATTATCATGACTCGAAGATCTAAGAAACCTGCTCCTAAACCATCTTCTGATAATGACCTAGGACTTTCAGATCTTCGGCTCCGCCTGAACTTTTTGGAAAAGGAAAACGATAAACTTCTCAAACAAATTGAAACGAATCGCACAAAACTAAATACTCTGAACGATAGTATTAACGAAGTTACTATTCAAGTTTTCCAACGGAGCGCACCTTTTCGACAAAAAATTATGGAACTGGATGGTCAAATCCATAATTTGTTTAAAGAGATTTTTACGGGCAAAAAATTGGGTAAAAAGTCCCTAAAAGATATTCAATCCCTCTACTATCATCTCCAATTCGATGGAATTATCAGCCCTAAATTCTCTCATATGGATGCAGAAGTGAGTGCCGAAGATAATGATTCGGATGATTGGCATAATAAGTGGAGCAATCACGAAGAGCGATCGCATCCACAATTTAAACAAGATCCACCTAAACTAGACCGAGAGGAGCTTAAAAAGATTCGTCAGATTTTCCTGCGGTTAGCTGATAGTTTCCATCCTGACAAAGTTACTGATGAATCCGAAAAAGAATACTGCACAGAGGTAATGAAAGAGATTAATCTGGCATATAAAAATGGGGATTTGGCTAGGCTTTTGGCGATCGAGAAGCAGCAAGAATTAGGTGAAATTATTAATCGTTTTAGCTCCGATGACCTAACCCGTCATTGTACCAAGGTTGAAGCTGAAAACTCTTTTCTTAAAGATCAATTAGATAACTTAAAACTACAAATTAAATTAACTAATAAAAGTCAGCAAGGTGAAATGACAGCTGCTTTTAAGAGGATGATAAAATATGGCATGGATCCCCTCGAAGATGCTGTGCGTGAAATCGAAGCTGAGATCCTTGTTATTGAGACACTACAGAAATTTATAGTTGATTTTCGCGATCGCCACATTACTATTAAAGAATTTCTGAAAGGACCTACCGCCATTTTACAGAAAGAAGAGATGTCCGAAGAGGAGTTTGTCCTAGAGATGTTAGCAAAATTTATGTAAATAGAAATACTAAATATAGCGATCGCTCTACAAATTAACTAAAACCTGATATTACGTAGAAGCTTCTAAGCCCCTCTCCCTTTGGGTGAGGGGCTAGGGGTGAGGGCGATCTTCGTTCTACGTAACATCAGTAAAACTTTGAAAATGATTAGGTTTGGGTTTTGCCTGTAGATGGCGATCGCTTTTCTATATAGATAGTTTTCTAAACCTATATCCATCTGGTTCAACAACGACAAAAGCTCCAGCTAACTCTTTTTCAAAATAGGTTTGCAGAACTCGCCTTAGTTCTGAATGTACTGAATTTACAGTATTAGGAAGGATTCGGAGATAGATAACTCCAGATCCAACAGCTCTCAAAAAATCAGATTTCCTTAATCCCGATCTCGAGTAACTAGAATTCGGCTAAGTTCTTGTGCAACTGTTAGTATTTCTTCATCTTTAGCTGCTGACAGTCCAAGCTGACGAACAAGAACCATATCATGTTGTTCATCAGTTAAGAATTTTGCTGTTGCAGCATAGACATCCTGATCGAATAAGAATTTCATTTTACGCAGATACTCCCTTCCCACCATAGAAATATACACAGTTTAAATGGGGTTAAGGGGCAAAACCCCTTCGTGGGGGCGCACCCCCCACACCCCCAAAAGACTAATCTTTGACTGGGAAGGGAGTAAGCATTGAATCAGGGCTGTTCCATCTTCTATGAGAAAGTCTCGATCGCGGGTAAATATTATGTGCTTGAGTTCCATTACTCTTTCCAACACTTCTGGATCGGAAATCCCCCCCTCTCCCATCTTCACGAACGCTTAACGCATCTAAGCCGCGTATCCTTAATTCATCAGCGATCGCTCTGTGGACATTTTCATCAATATAGATGGCTATGGGCATGGTTACTTTAGCCCTAAAGCTTTTAATCTTGAGATAAATGGAGTTTCACCTGCTCGTATTCTCATTTCTTCGGCACTTTCAAAATCTGCAAAGATTCCATTATCTATTGCTGTTTTATTGTCCAAATAGTAAGCAAGGGCTGACTGAATCTGACTCATGGCAAGGTATGGGTATTGAAAATGCATTTCTTCTGCACTCCAACCGTAGGCAATGCGAGACATGATTAGTTCGCTAACTTTCATGGTTGTGCCTTGGATTAAGGCTTGACCGCGATCGTCTAACTCAATGTGCTTTATTCAGTAATGGTTTTCATGGTTTAGAGTAACTCAATTATGGCTATGCAGACATTCTCGCTTGCGTAGGGCATATATGTTTACTAGAAAAAGACTACAAAGAATTTTAGTGATTTAATCAGTTGGCTCTTCGGTTTCTTGCGATCGCACTTTTGAATCTAAAGTGGAATCTACCGTGATATCTAATTCGGCTGGCTTAGGCTTTTTGCGAACTCTTTTTACTCTTGCCTTCGTTGTTTTTTGAGGACAGGAAGTCCTAGCTTTAAGCTTTACTTTTTCAGAAATGCCAAGTCGGGCATCATCAAAAAGGCGATCAAATTCCCGTTGATAGTGTGCTCCAACCGTTGGGCTATTAACGATCAAGAGAGTCTCATCATTGATACGGTTAGCAGTGTTTGACCAATTATGGGAACCAGTAATTACCCTATTCCCATCAACAATTCCAAATTTATGATGGAGTAAATCGCCTTTGACTAAGTTTGGTACACCTACAGTGCTGATTGGTTTTGCCCAAGGTCTTTTATTGCCCTCACGACAATCTTGGGTAGACACATAGCCCCACATATCCAATGCTGTTGAATAATCTCGATAGGCAAAGCTCGGATCGATCAGAACTTTTACATCTACATTTTGATTTTGTTTCTCTTCTAAAAGGTTACCAAGCTTGGGTTCAGCAAATACAAATAATGCCATATCTGCAGATTTTTGAGCTTTATCTAAATTCTTGCCAATTAAGCCATTACTCGTATCCTTCCACTCAACTTGTTTAGTATCGGGAGAAAATTTGACTTCAATTAGGCTATCTCCAACCATAAGTGATCGCATGGCACGATAGGGTTTTTTAGTACCAAATAGTTTGTCTTTCCACATCAATTCAAATTCTTCGGTAAAAAGCTGGGCTACTTCCGAACTCTCAACCCGCAAAGCATTATTTTTATTCCCTGTGGTCGTTGGGGCTGAGAAATCACCATGGATATCACTCATCGTAAAGTTGGCAGAGCTTGTTACTACTACCTTATTATCAATAACTATAAACTTGTGATGCATCAAACCAGAGCCTCTAGAACCATCAGAAGTATCGTCGATGTAGGGGATTTTGGCATTTTTGATCATAGGAATACTATCCATTTGATTAATCTCATCTTGGGATAAATTGCCATCGCCATTTAGATCGGCAAAGGCTTTAAAATCTGCATACTTACCTTTTTCCCGTTCATTAAATTTTGCCTGTTCTGCTTCGCTAAATTCGCTGTAGCCCCTGTTATAGGTATTTTCAATGATTAAACGAACTTTAACTCCTGCGGCTTGGCGATCGCTTAGGGCTTGGACAATTTTAGGTAGACGTAATTCCTGCGCTGCCATATCAATGCTAGATTTCGCTTGGTTAATATTATCAAGGATCAATTGCTCTAAATCGTCACCTCGGCGAGTAATCTTGCGGTATGGATCGGTATAGGTTGCAGCTTGATTATGGTTAAAGTAGGCTTTGATATATTGATGTTGAGGCAGGGGGGGAATATTAGCAGTAGTAGTGAGGGGAGGGCGAGGCTGAAAGAACTGAATTCCAATAAATACTAGCAATGCAATTATTAGACACAAACCAATGTAGAGATTACGCCTAGATTTAGTCATTTCTATTTTCCCTATAACTGCTACATCATTATACCCACCGACTTAGATATTTAATTTAAGAAAAGATTAATATGCCACTAACTTAAGGTGATCGGAAGCAAAATCTACTCTTTGAATATGGGTTTGATAGGTACCATCTGGAAATAGGGAGAGCCAGCGAAAACCCGGTAATTTAAGTTCTTCTATATTCGTAGGTTCTATATTCGCAGGGGCAAACTGTACACAGGTGGACGGACAACCATAGTAATCAACTCCCCCAAGGTGACGATGTAAGTTGTGGTGAATATGCCCAAATAATACTAAGCGCACTTGAGAAAACGAGGCGATCGCTTCATGAAATTTTTCTGGAGACTGTAATCCCATGGGGTCGAGCCATTTTACATCCGTGGGAACAGGTGGATGATGTAGGGCAATTAATGTGGGTTGGTTGGGATATTTAAGGAGTTCGGTTTTTAACCATTCTAAACTGCGATCGCTCAATTCCCCTTCAGCCGTACATCTATCTTTAATTACGGAACTGAGTAAAATCAGCCGCCAACCGCCTAGCTCTGTGGATTTTTGGTTATTAAATGGCGGGAGATCGAGCATTTCCTCCATCTTATCCAGAAGGTCATGGTTTCCATCTAGCCATAAACTCGGAATAGCCAAAGGTGTAATTAAATCAATCAGTTCTTCATAGGCTGACTGTTCTCCTGCATCGGCAAGATCGCCTGTGAGCAATAAATAATCAGGAGCTAGGGTCTTAACTTCTGCCAAAACTGTCGCTAAGGAATCCTTTGTCGGAAATCCCTGAAGATGTGAGCTAGCATAGGGGACAAGGTGGGTATCGGTGATTTGGGCGATCGTCACAGGCATAGTTAATTAGCTCTTTAGGTTGGATTCTCTTTTATTAGCGATCGCTACTCTTGCCAAGAATTCATTAAGTTTAGCTAAAAATCCCATTAGAATTTTCTAAAGTTCCAATGTTTGGGAAAAATCTCCCAACTTTTGCCGCATATTCAAGATATTTATCACCGTGGACTTTAATTAAAGCTGCTTCTTCGTAACGAGTTTGCAGGGAAATTAACAAAGCAAATTGACACCAACCCAAAACTAACCAAGGGCACGGCGTAAGCAAAAGGTAGGAGCCTAATGTTGTCAGCATTCCTGTGTAAATAGGGTTACGGCTAAATTGAAATAGCCCAGACGTTACTAAGCCCGTGGGCTCAGGATCGACTCCCATGCGCCAAGATAGTCCCATTTGCGCTTGCCCTGTAATTGTTAACCCTAAACCTAAGCTCAAAATTACCCAGCCTATACTCTGAATTGTGACTGGAACTTGCCATACTCCCAGAGCTTCTGCACCCAAAACTGCATAACATACCGCCCAACCACAAAAAGCAGTCATATAAAAAGCGATCGCTGCACCGACAAGTTTTTGAATAGGATCACGATTACGGCTAAATGCCATGGCAAAAGTTCCTGTTTGCAGCCATAGCCTGACAAGGGGTAAGACAAAGGCTGTTAGAAAAAATATCAGTACACTAAAAGGCACAATTTGATTAGTCATCACATTAATTTAGGAAATTTAGGGATAGTTTAGATAGTCTTAGAAATTTATACTTGCTTGCACCTGAGTAGCGGTAATACAGAACCCTGCCATTAATGCCACTTCAACCCCAGAACAAATTACAGAACCAGCTATACGTTGAGGAATTGCACCACC